>CAIKFN010000168.1 GCA_903826715.1 uncultured Actinomycetes bacterium | reverse complement strand
CCAGTTGAGAATCGCTTAATGATTGACGACACACTTTCGACTTGGTCGAGTGGTGTTGGAGTTTGTGCGGGCTTCAAATTAAAGAGCCCACGCAGGGTCACCTTGGCGTCATTTTGATCGTCAACGAGCTTGGTGTACTGCTTAAAAATGTCGTAACGTTTCTCACGTGTTGCGTGCTGGAGCTTTTGAACAGTGTGTGGGTTGAAGAGGTGAATTTCACCGTCACGGCGCCACTGGTACTCACCCTTGTTACGAATTTCAATTCGCTCGCCTTCTGCTGGCGCGTAGGCACTCGTGTGCCAGCTGAGTACATCTTGCGCAACGCGCTCAAGCGTTACTCCACCCATTCGAGACTTCATGCCTGGGAAGTAGCGAGACAGAATGTCGTCAGATACTCCTACGGCTTCAAAGAGTTGCGATCCAACGTAACTAGCAACAGTTGACACGCCCATCTTTGACATTGTCTTAACAATTCCCTTGTTGAGACCCTTGCCGTACTGATACCTAGCGTCACTTGATGTTGCTGCAGTGAGTTCACCCTTTTCAACGAGGTCGTCAATTGACTCATACGCGAGGTAAGGACAAACAGCTGAGGCGCCGTAACCAAGCAACAATGCAACATGGTGAACTTCTCGTACGTCTCCGGCTTCAATGATGAGCGCTGCTGAAGTTCTGATGTGCTCTGCAACTAAACGGTGATGCACTGCTGAAGTAAGAATCAAGCTAGGAATTGCAGCGAAGTTCTTGTCAACGTTTCGGTCTGAAAGAAGAATGATGTTTGCTCCAGCGCGAACTTCCTTTACAACCTCATTTGTCACTTCTTCAATTGCTTTGGCGAGACGTTCTCCTGCGCTGCCAGAACCACTTGCCGGAAACAACCCCTCAACCACTGAGGTCTTAAATCCAACGGCTTTGTCCGACTCTTCGATGTAGCGGATCTTGGCGAATTCATCAATGCTGAGTACTGGTGAGGGAAGCACAATCTGGTGTGCGTGTCGATCAGTTTCGGTGAGCAAGTTGTCTTCTCCACCAATAGTTACGCGTGTTGAAGTAACGAGTTCTTCGCGAATAGCGTCAAGTGGTGGGTTTGTTACCTGTGCGAAGAGCTGTGTGAAGTAATCAAAGATTGAACGAGGCTGTGTTGAAAGCGCAGGCAGTGCTGCATCTGAACCCATTGAACCAATTGGCTCTTCACCAACTTGAGCCATGTGCCTGATAATGAGACGAAGATCTTCTTCGCTGTAACCGAAGTTCTTTTGGTGACGAACTACCGAAGCGTGACTTGGCGCAAGCCATGGTCGAGCATCAATCTCATCTAGTGAGATCTGCTGTTCTTTTAGCCACTTGCCGTATGGGGCTTTTGCTGCGAGTGTTCCCTTGAGTTCTTCGTCGTCAATGATGCGACCTTGTTCGATGTCAACGAGGAAAACGCGTCCTGGCTGCAAACGACCTTTTCGTTCAATGTTCGCCGGATCAACGTCAACTACTCCAACTTCACTAGCGAAGATGACTCGCTTATCTTTAGTGACCCAGTAGCGCGCTGGACGAAGGCCGTTGCGGTCAAGAACTGCTCCAACAATCTTTCCATCAGTGAATGTCACTGACGCTGGTCCGTCCCATGGTTCCATGAGTCCTGCGTGGTAGCGATAGAAATCACGACGCTCTGAGCTCATGAAAGTTGACTTCTCCCAAGCTTCTGGAATCATCATAAGAACTGCGTGTGGAAGAGATCTTCCAGACTGCACCAGTAGTTCAACAACTTCGTCAAAACTCGCAGAGTCCGACATGTTGTTGGTGATGATTGGATAGAGATCTGAGATTGCAACCGGTAAGAGATCGCTCTTCAGGGTTGTCTCACGTGCAGTCATCCAGTTTCTGTTACCACGAACGGTGTTGATTTCACCGTTGTGTGAGATGTAGCGGAACGGCTGAGCTAGTTCCCATCGTGGAAGCACGTTGGTGGAGAACCGGCTGTGTACTACTGCGATTGAAGTAACAAGACGCTCATCGCGTAGATCGTCGAAGTATTGACGAAGCTGCGGTGAGCTGAGCATTCCCTTGTAGATAAGAACATTTGGAGAGCACGAAGACGCGTAAATAGGTAGTTCGTGTTCCAGCATCTTTCGAGCGGCAAAGAGTGAGCGCTCGAGACTCTCAGCCCCGTTGCCAGTTATGAGCTGTTGAACAAAAACTGGCTCTGACGCAAGAGATGTTGGACCAAGGATTGATGAGTCGACTGGGACTACTCGCCATCCAGCTGACTTCAAAGAAACCTTCGCAAGCGATCTGTCAATGGTGGACTGCACATCACCAATAACTAAGTGCTTTGGAATCATCCAGAATGCAATTCCGTATTCACCGAGTGCAGGAACGTTGTCGAACACTTCTCGAATAAATGAATCTGGCATTTGAATTAAGAGTCCGGCTCCGTCACCTGAACCCGTGTCGGCTCCAGTGGCGCCACGGTGTTCCATGTTTTCAAGAATGGTGAGAGCATCAAAGACGTTTTTGTGAGTTGGCGTTGCCGTTAAGTCAGCAACCATTCCAACGCCGCAGGCGTCGTGCTCAAAATTGGGGTCGTAGAGAGTTTTTGTCATATTCGTTGTCTGGTGGGACAACGCTGACCCGAAATAAGTATAACGAATCTAGAAATACCCGTGCCACGCCTACTGTGGTGGGGTGAGTAAAAGTTCGATTGTCGTAGGTGGCGGAATTATTGGTCTGCTGAGCGCCTACCGCCTTGCGCAAGCAGGTTTTTCAGTCGATTTATTTGACCCTCACATCGCCAAAGGCGCAACGTACGCCGCCGCTGGGATGCTTGCCCCAGGAGGCGAAATTACTAGTGGAGAGCAGTCTCAGTATCTTGTCCAGCTGAAGTCAACACCTTCTTGGGAGCTTCTTTCACGTGAAATCAAAGAACTCTGTAATGAAAAGATTCAGATCCATAAGGTTGGAACTCTCCTTGTTGGCTGGGACAGTTCAGACAAGCGTCTTGTCCAACAGCACTTAGAACTTGCAACTGAGTTCAAGGCCCGCGTCTCTCATGTTGATCATGATGCTCACCCTCAGATGTTTGAATTCATTTCTCCTCGAATATCGGAAGGGATACTCCTTAGTGACGATGCCTGGGTTGATCCCGATCAAGTAATTAGCTCGCTGCTTAGTGCCCTCTCTCATCTGAGTGTTGTTGTTCATCATGAATCCGTTCATGAAGTTGTTTCTTCTAAGAGCGGCGTGGAAGTTCGTTCAGATTCAAGAACGCATACTGCAACAGTTGGAATCATTGCAACGGGCTCTTCTGCACTTCCTGCTGGAATAACGGCGAGTGGCGAAAATGTTCTTCGCCCAGTTCGCGGAATGACAGTTCGTATGCAAGGTTTTGATCGCAGTACTCTGCCAATGGTTCGTGCTTTTGTTCGCGGCAGAAAGATCTACCTAGTGAGTCGCCCGGGTGGCTACAACGTCATTGGCGCATCATCTGATGAGAGTGGAACACCAGCGATTGAGGCTGGTGAATTACAGCGACTTCTTCGTGACGCCTTAGAAGTATTTCCAGCTCTTGAAACTGCTGAAGTTGTTGAAACTCGAATAGGTCTCAGGCCGGCATCTCCAGATCATGAGCCATTCTTCGAAGAACTTGTCACTCCAAACTGGGCGTGGAGTTCTGGTCATTACCGACATGGAGTAACGCTTGCTCCCCTTGCGTCGCTGCAGGCTCTTGAATTTGCGAACGAGAGAACACGATGATTTTGAATGGCAACCCTTCATCATTTCGAGGAACGATTGAACAGTTACTGGTTCATGAATCAATCTCGCCTCGTGGCGTTGCAGTGGCGATTAACGGCGAAATTATAAGCAAATCAACCTGGAATACAACATCACTCCAAGAGAGTGATGTAATTGAGATAGTGACTGCCGCTGCTGGCGGCTAGAAAGTTCTAACAATGACAATTAATAATGATCTAATAAGCGCAATTGACGAACGAATTGCTGAAGCAATTAAAACTAAGTTGCCCGGTGAAATTGTTTTGAATCTTTGTGAAGCACGAGCATGGTTGCTTCACCCTGATCAGTCACACAGTTCACAACGTTCAAACCAGTAGGATTTCTCCTCGCGGGCTGTGGCTTAGTTTGGTCTAGAGCGCTCGGCTGGGGGCCGAGAGATCGGGAGTTCAAATCTCCCCAGCCCGACCAGTACTTAAATACCCTTATTGCGAAGTGTTCCTAGTCCGTCAATTGTTGTTTCAACAACGTCGCCAGGCTTTAGGAAAATCTTCGGGGTTTGTCCCTGACCAACACCGTGTGGACTTCCGGTGAACATCAAGTCTCCAGGGCGAATTTCACACACAGATGATACGTATGAAATGAGTTCTGGAACAGTGAAAACCATGTCACTGGTGTTTGAATTCTGATACTTCGTTCCATTAACGCTGCAGCTGATTCGCAGATCGTTCGGATCTTCAATGTCATCAGTTGTTGTTAGCCATGGGCCAATTGGTGAGAAATTCTGGTGCGATTTTCCAAGTGAGAACTGAGCCGGTGATCCAGCCATTTGAAGTTCGCGGTCACTAAGGTCGTTTCCAGTGCAGTAGCCAGCAACACAGCTGAGTGCATCTTCAACAGAGATGTTGCGAACGCGCTTTCCAAAAACAATTACTAGTTCTGCTTCCCAGTCAGTCGTTTCAGATGGAATCTTGAACGTTGAGTTTGCACCAGTAATAGATGATGGGAACTTCGTGAAGACCATTGGGCGAGTTGGAAGTACGAGCTTCATCTCTTCTGCGTGCGTACGGTAGTTAAGTCCAATAGCGAAAATTTGCGAAGGTGTTTCAATAACTGGACCGAGGTCATTGCGGCTCATAATCTCTTCGAGCGTTGCGACAGTTGTTGGTGCTGGGTCGGTGTCGTAGAACCACTTCTT
>CAIKFN010000167.1 GCA_903826715.1 uncultured Actinomycetes bacterium | reverse complement strand
TGGTGCTGCAACAGTTACGTGGACTAATCTCGATAGCACTGGTATTACGGGTTATACGGTCACGTCAGATCCGGGTGGATTTACATGCAATGCTGATGGCGCAAAAGCAACGAGCTGTGTCGTTCCGGGACTGAGCACTAACGTCCACTATATCTTTAAGGTAGTTGCCCACACGGCAAGCGGCGATGCCAATCTGGGCACATCAAACTCAATCATGATTAATGCGCTACTCGTAGTTAAAGTTCATAACAATCTGAAGTTGATTGTCAGTAACTTTGCTTCGGGATCTGCGCAGCTCACTCCGTACATGAAGATGCAAATTGCAACTTATGCATCTGACTTGCTTAAGTTTGGTGGAAAGACTGCATCTCTCGTTGGTTACACTGACCCATCATCAACAACTTCATACAACTTGACACTAGGTATGAAGCGTGCTGCCGCGGTTCAGGCCTATTTGGTTTACGAATTCAAATTGCTGAAGATGCCTTGGACTCCAGTAGTTACTTGCGCTTCAAAGGGTAAGGCCGCACCAAGAGCAACAAACACTTCTGCACTCGGACGCGCACTTAACCGTCGTGTGGAAGTTCTAGCTACGTTCTAACGCTTTAATGAAAGATTTTGCAAAGGACCGAGTCATGATGGCTCGGTCCTTTGCAATAGTCCGATCACGTTCTGTTTCTGTACTTTGCCTTCAATAACGAAGTTTCAGGCTTAAATGACGAATTGTTACGTTCTTATTACATAATTTATTTTAACTATAAAATTAATTACCTATAAAAAAGATTTTTGATTTTTTTACGAACTGGAGTTCCAAATGACAATTTCGAAACCGAACGAAAAGAAAAGCTTCGCTAAACTCGGCAAACAGAATATCTCCCTATTTTCTAAGTCTAAAAAGAGTTCGCCAAGTCAGGAAGAGAAACAAGCGAGCGAAGCAATGGCCGGGCAGGCCACCCAACGAGCAATTGAAGCGAACGAAAACGATGCACTACTAGCGGCGGCGTTATTTGATTCGAAACTAATTTCAAAGTTAGATCTTGAAAAGGCTCTAGCAAAGAAAAGTCACCAAAATATTCGACTAACTGAAACGCTATTAAAAGAGGGCTTTGTTAGTGAAGAAGTATTGTTCGATTTTCTCTGCAAGTATCGCAAACTTCCAGCAGTAGACCTCATCAATGTTCAGCCAGAAAGTGACGTTGCAGCGCTGCTTCCAGAGTCCATGGCTCGATTGTTTCGTGCCGTGGCATTTAGAGTTGATGGTGGCTCAACGTCTGTAGCGGTGACCGATGAACTACTTGGCACTGAAGTCGAGGCTTTACTAGGTGCTGTTGGCGGCGTTGTTCAGTTTCACCTGGCACCTCCATCGCAGGTTCAGCGTTTACTTGACAAACAACACCGCGCGACAGACTCAGTTTCTGAATTAGTTAAGTCGTTTGAGTCAATTGAAATCATGCGACGTGGCGCCATTGATGACACCAATGACGTTGCAGCGAGCGAAGATGCTCCTGTAGTTCAGGTTGTAGCTCGAATACTTACCCAAGCAGTTCGAGACCGTGCTTCGGATGTTCACATTGAGCCAAAGAAAAACGAAGTACGTGTTCGTTTCCGTATCGACGGCGTACTCACTACGGTGCTTGAATTACCAGTTGCGATGGGACCAAGTTTGGTGAGTCGTATCAAAGTAATGGCACAAATGAACATTGTTGAGCGTCGCCGTCCACAAGATGGTCAATTTGGAGTTGAAGTGGACGGGCATAGTGTTGACGTTCGAGTTGCAACTATTGCAACAATTTGGGGCGAACACTGCACCATGCGAATTCTTGAAAAGTCTCGTTCAGTTATGACGCTGGCCGATCTTGGAATGCCCCAAGACACCTACGAGAAGTTCATCCGAGTTGTTCGCTCACCTTCAGGAATGGTGCTTTGTACCGGGCCTACGGGTAGTGGAAAGACAACGACGCTGTATGCGGTGCTTTCTGAAGTTGTTGATGGCACGAGAAACATCATGACAATTGAAGACCCAGTTGAGTACGTCCTGCCCTCGATTAATCAGATCCAAACAAATGATCAAGCGGGACTGTCATTCGCTACTGGGCTACGTTCCATTTTGCGCCAGGACCCAGACGTCATTTTGGTCGGAGAAATTCGTGACGTAGAAACAGCTCGAATCGCAGTGCAGTCCGCCTTGACTGGTCACGCAGTTCTTTCGTCAGTGCACGCCACTGACGCGGTTTCAGCACTTCACCGATTCTTGGACATGGGGATCGAGTCATTTCTGATCTCTTCATCAATTACTGGGATCGTGGGGCAGCGACTACTTCGAATGATGTGCTCTCACTGCAAGGTGGCCTACAAGCCAACGGCTGAAGAGTTGGAACTGTACAAAGCCACTGGCTTGGCGATAAAGGAAACCTTCTACATAGGTGAAGGTTGCAATTTCTGCAGTGGCACTGGCTTCCATGGACGAGTTGGTGTCTTTGAGTTTTTGCAAGTTACTTCGGAGATCAAACGACTCGTGGCTGCTTTTGCCCCCCAAGATCAATTGCAGGAAATGGCAGAAAAAGAGGGCATGCGCACACTTCGACAAGAGGCCTACCGTCTTGTTGAGCGCGACCTGACAACTATTAGTGAAGTAATTCGCAGCACCTACACGCTGTAGTACGAGGAACAATGCCGACATTTCGCTACACCGCGGTTGATCTCACAGGAGCTAAAAAGAGCGCGAAGCAAGATGCTCCATCTGCGGGTGCGCTCCAACTCGAGTTACTGGAGCAAGGGTTTCTTGATATAAAAATTAAAGAATTCTCTAGTTGGATGAAGATTGAAATCACGAAGAAGAAGGTGCCGCGTAAAGAGGTAATGCACTTTTCTCGCCAGGTGGGTGTATTCATTCAGGCCGGTATTCCAATTATGGAATCTCTCGACGTAATTCTTGGTGAAACCACCGACAAGCAGATGAAAAAAGTTCTCACCGAAATAATTATGTCGCTAAAAGCGGGAGATACGTTTGCAACTGCATGCGCTCGTCACCCAGAGGCATTCCCTAATTACTACATTGGAATTCTGCGCTCCGCAGAACTTACCGGGACACTCGACACGTCACTCGCGCAGCTGTCAGAATACATGGAACGTGACGCGGAAGCTCGTGGAACACTTACGTCAGCACTTATTTATCCTGCGGTTGTAGCTGGCATGTCAGTTGTAACTGTATTCATTCTGGTGCTGTTTGTAATGCCACGATTCGTAGTCTTCTTTAAGTCATTCAATGCAAAACTGCCGCTGCCCACGAGAATGCTACTGAGCGTATCGGCGGTCTTTTCTCACTGGTGGCTGGTCGCAGTCGCGGTCATCTTCGGTTTTTTCGCACTTATATTTTTTATGCGTCGCAACAGCGCTGGACGTTACTTGCTTGATCAAACGTTTCTACGTATCCCAGTCATTGGTGGGCTGATTCAAACCGCAGTGCTCGAAAGAATATGTCGCGTACTGTCTACGCTTGTTAAATCCGGAGTGAGCCTGCCTGAAGCAATGACGGTTACTTCGCAGTCTGCAAGCAATACGGTGTATTCACGAGCGCTCAATGTTGTACGTGAGCAAGTAATGCAAGGTCAGGGACTAGCTGGACCACTTTCGCTCAGCGGATTGTTCCCAGGCGCAGCCCTTCAGATGTTTCGAGTCGGAGAAGAGAGTGGAACATTAGACCAGCAACTGAACATTGCTGCAAAGTTCTATGGCCGCGAACTTGAAGTAAAGGTGAAGCGATTTACTGGACTATTTGAACCAATTCTCATTGTTGCAATGGGGCTCATGGTTGGATTCGTTGCCATTGCTCTCATCAGCGCAATGTATGGAATCTATAAGCAAGTAAAAGTCGGCTAGTGAGAATGCCGGTGATCTCCTCAGGTCAATGGACGAAACTCATCGCTCGTTACCAAAAAGACGCTAACAACGAAGAAGGATTCACACTCGTTGAGTTATTGATTGTGATGATTGTTATTCCAATTGTTGTTGGAGCACTCGCATTTGCGGTGGTGTCTATTTTTTCGTTATCTGGTGCAACAACGACCTCAGTTTCTCAGGGTAGCAACGTGCTGGCCGTTACACCAGCGTTTCAAGAAGATGCTCACAATGCAATTGCACTAACGACGTGTGGCAATGTTGATGGAGACACCACATGTTCTTCAACTGCTGCTAATGATGCGCAGTGTGGTCCGTCAATTTATCCGCTAGTTGCGACGTTTGCTTTCTCAAACAGTTTCACCAGTGCAAATCCTCTTCCTAATGAAGTGCCGACTGGTCCAATTGTTTCGTATGTTGGCGTTCCAATCAATACTGTTACCACCACCGGTATTACAGCGGCCTCGTGGGCAGCTGGAACAATGAAGTTTACTGCGATTAATCAGTACCACGTAGGCGAACAAGTTACTGTAACTGGAGTTGTTCCAGCTGACTACAACGGTCACTGGATTATTTCTGCAGAAACAGCGAGCAGTTTCTCGGTGGTAAATGCGCAGGCGCTTACTCCGGGAACCTCATTTGGTGTAGTGAAACAAACGCTCTACAACCTACTTAGAATGATCTGCACTAATGGTCCAAGCAGTACCTACAGCAGCAGCCAAGTGTTGGCCCACAGCGTCTCGGGAACTCAAATTAGTTTTCTCGAATACACCTGCGGCCCAAGCTCAAAATGCACACTGCCAACCCCGGTGCAGAACGGGGCTCCTATTTATTCAACTGGGGCCAATTGGGTCTTTACGGGGCAAGCAAATTGTGACCCGGCGAGTCAGGCAGTCTCTGCGATACAATTGACAATTACAGAGGCAGATACGATTTCATCAGCAAATCTCGTAGCCTCTCCAAATAGATTTTCACAATTAGGAGCGAGTTGCTGATCATGAGTTTTTCTAAAAAAATATTAAAAAACATTTTTAGTAAAAATGATGAATCTTCACGCGTGCACGATGAACGTGGTGACACGCTCGTTGAAATTCTGCTGGCGATTGTCATCATTGGCCTTACCGTGACAGCAACACTGGGTGCATTCGCCACCTCAATTTCTGCTTCGACAACACAGAGTGGCAGCAACGCGGTTGGTCTTGCAGCCACGAATTATGCAAATGCCTTGTATCTCAATATTGAGTCAGGTCATTTTTCATCCTCATGGTGTCAGAGCGGCACGCCAACAAATTCAAACAATCCGGTGTATACAACTACTTACAATCAAAGTGGATACAGTTTTGTTGAATCAGTAAGTTGGTTGTCAAACAATACTTGGGTTACTTCAGGACCGAGTTGTGAAACAACATCAGCAAACGGTACCGTTAGCAATCCGCAGCTCGTAACTATTACTGCTACCGGTCCTTCGCTAAATGGAAATGTTCGACCTAGCGCAACAATTTCGTTTGTGGTTACTTCTCCGAATGATGCTTTTCCAGCAACTGATCCCACACTCGTTAATAGCGGTGGTTTGAATCAAGGCAGTGCCAGTAATGCTCCTACAACGGGATGTACTGGAAACAATGGATTTGGGTGTTTCAACAATGGAACTCAGAGCACTGGAAACAGTGGTGT
Organism: uncultured Actinomycetes bacterium; assembly: GCA_903826715.1. Taxonomy (GTDB): domain Bacteria; phylum Actinomycetota; class Acidimicrobiia; order Acidimicrobiales; family RAAP-2; genus RAAP-2. Next base: position 3,368 of record CAIKFN010000167.1, on the reverse strand, counting down.
TTCATATGGAAGCGGCAGAGGTAGTGGTGGGTTTGGAACTCACACTGGCAACTCGTACAACAACAACAACTCCAACTCGTACGGTCGAGGCTTTGGTTGGTATAACGGCGGCGGGGGCTTCTCTGGCAACTAAGAGAGAAGGATTCGTCTTTGTTCACTGCCACCAGAGAAAGCAATAGTAAATCATGGTAAAAGTTAGGCTTCTAAGGTTTAATCACCGGACCACCAACGATGAAGAACAAGGCGCGATTTTGATGCTCGCACTGATTTTGATGCTCCTAGTTAGTTTGACTATTGCAGGTTTACTGCAATGGGTTAATACTGACTTATCTAACAGCACAAATTTTCAAGCGGGCAATGTTAATCAGCAGTCGAGTAGCGGGGCAGTGAATATTGCCCTTCAAACAAGCCGCTACGCCACATGGGCTGATTCTTCCACTGAGGACTGCCACCACCCAACTATGGCTCCATTTACCGATAGTGCCTCAGGCATGAGTTCAGCTCGAAACGGTACATTCTTCACCAATGGATCGAGCCCAACGTCAAAGGTTGCAACGCTTGTCCCAGTTCAGGTGTGGTGTTCATCCCCACTACCGTCTTCAACCACCACCACGACAAAACGTGATGTAATAATCGTGGCGTGCCCAGTGAGCATGGAGCCAGCTGGTTGTAGTGCAACAAATCCATATCTGAGTACTGAAGTAAGTTTCGTTGATCAAGGAAGCCTAACTACCACGACAACGCAAAATCAGGGTAATAACTGGAACAATGGCAACAACTATCAATACTCCTACATTCCGGGTTTGTCACAGACAATTACAAACTGGGTCTATAGCAATCAAACTAAATAAAAGTTTCATTGCTTTCTAGAGCAACATCTATTACAATTTTATTTAAATAAATTTATTTTTCTTACTGAGTCGTCGGAGGCTGTGTGACAACGAATACCATCAAGAAATCGGATGCTGGGTTCACACTTGTTGAGCTTTTGGTAACAATTATTATTCTCGGTGTTCTTTCAGGAATTGCTGTTTTTTCACTCACTGGGGTTCCAGGACAAGCCGCCACTGCAGCGTGTGACGCTGATGCTCGATCAGTTCAAGTTGCTCTGTCGGCGTACTACGCCCAAAACAATTCGTACCCTGCCACAGGAACCAGCATTGTAAATGGAGCTCCAGGCCAGTCAACATATTCACTCAATGACTATCCACTCACTGGTCAGGGAACGAGTGCGGGACAATTCGGTCCTAACAATCAGCCGTACATGCAGACCTACCCCAATAATCCAGGTGCCAATTACGCAATTCTGGTTGGACCAAACGCAACTGGTGCGATGACTGGTCAAGTTGACGTTCAAGTGTGGACAAACGGTGGGACCCAGGTTCTTGAAGAGCCCTATTCTACGAACAACCTTTGTAGCGTTTTAGGCAACCTCTCGCCAGCAACTCTGGCTGCTGCAGGAAGTCTTGGGAATGCAGCAAACAACATTGTGACGGTAAGTAACTCGCCCTACTCAGACTCAACCGGTTCTTACCTCTTTCCAGTTAACAAAGATGGAACAGTTACAGTTACGCTCACGAATAATGCGGGAAGTCCAGTTTCGTACCAAGGCGTAACACTTAGCCAACCAGCATCGCCAAGTTCCACTCTCACTCTTAATGGAGCCAGCGGATCGGGCAGTGCGGTAACGTCAACAACGAATAGTTACGGGCAAGCAACGTTCACGGTGAGAGATTCTGTCGCCGAAGCTCTGTCGCTTCCTCTCACCGCATCACAAGGTGGAGCTGCGAGTTTTTCAATTGGCACCATCAAGGTGAGATTTTATGGATCAAGTGTTGTCTGTACTGTCAATCCAAATACGTGTCCCAGCAGTTCATCAGTAATTGTTACCAAGACTCCGACTAGTTCAACAAATACATCAACACCCAATGGCGCGGGTCAAGTCACTGTTACCTTGTCTGACTCATCAGGTAACCTAGTTCCTGGCGATGTGGTGTCTCTGAGCGGAACTAATGGTGCGGTTATTTCTCCGGCAACAGCGACAACCGGCGTAAGCGGAACAGCTGTTTTTTCAGTGAGTTACTCAGCAGCGTCAGACGCTAATGTGACGGTCACTGCGCTCGATACAACCAACGGAAACCTAAATTTAGGAACAGCGGCTTTGAGCTTCTTCTATATCCCAACTGTCAGCAACTCCTCACTAGTTAAGTCGTGTCAATCTCCGCTCTATAGCGATGGAAATGCTTCGTGCACGATTACAGCAACACTCAAGGACTCCGCGGGACATGGAATTGGAGGAGCTCCAGTGACGCTCACTGGTGGAACCTCGACTTCTTCAGGGTTTTCTACTGTTACAACAAGTAGCAGTGGCACAGCGAGCTTCACAATTACTGACTCGAAGGCTGAGACGCTTACTCTGCAGGCAACGGACACCTATTCCGGTGTAACTGTGCCATCTGTCGGGATTGCAGTGACCTTTACTCTTCCGACTATCTGTGTTGGGAGCCAGGGCTCAACCATCAGTGCAAACCCGAATTCCTTATTCGTCGGTTCAACCTCAACAATTACTGTGACTATTGCTGATGGGACGGGATCTTGTTCCAATGGGTCACCGCTTTCGGGTGTTTCAGTGTCGCTCAACCCTTCTCATTCGACTGCAACGGGAACTTCAGCGCAGACTACCAACGCCAATGGTGTTGCAACATTCAACGTTGGTGACACCATTGCAGAATCTGACACCTTTACGGTGTTCATTACTGCAAGCGCGGCTAATAGTGCAATCACTTCGACCTCTGGATTAATAAGTGGATTCTCAACTTCAGTAACGTTTAAGGGAGCACCGAAGAACATTTCGACTAGCTCTGTGACGGCGACACAATGCACTTATTTCAAATGTGGAGTTAGCACCACTGGTTACTACACAACAATTACGGTCACAGTAACTGACTCAACTTCTGCTGCAGTGGCTGGGGTAACTGTGAATCTCACGGGCCTAAGTGGTGCCAGCGATAACTCGAGTCAATCTGGAACAACTGGTTCCAGTGGAACAGTTACGTTTATTGTCTATAACAAGTCTGCAACTTCTGCAACGTCGACGGCGATTACCGGTACCGTGACGGTAAGTGGCTATTCTTCAGTCACAAAATCGTTGAGTGTAAATGTTTAAAATAGGGAAAGTACGGTAATTTCCTTGAAATTACTGAATTACTGAGTTATAACAAAACTAGAGGAATGACAATGTATTCAAAAACACTAAAGCAGTACAGTTCAGAAGGGTTCACACTTATTGAACTCCTTATTGTCATCGTAATTCTTGGCATCCTCGCGGCCATTGTTGTGTTCTCACTGGGTGGTGTTGTGGGACAAAG
>CAIKFN010000166.1 GCA_903826715.1 uncultured Actinomycetes bacterium | reverse complement strand
TGGAACACAGGGCAAGCGCTTCTCACTTCCTAACACTCGAATCTTGATGCACCAACCTCACACCGGTGGTGGAGTCTTCAAGGGTCAAGCAACCGACATTGCAATTTGGGCTGAGGACTTCGCAAAGTCACGTCACCGTCTTGCAGAGCTAACTGCTCGCCACACCGGCCAGCCACTCGAAAAGATTCTCGCTGACTCAGAACGTGACCGTTGGTACTCACCAGAAGAAGCGCTTGAATACGGATTCATCGACGCTGTCATCGAGCACTCGGCGTTAACCAAAGGCGACTAGTGAGTGAAGCCACGTCGAGCGGCCACGTTCGACGTTCACTTGATGATGCACCAATTCGTGTCGTCAGTGTCCGCCCTCGACTGATTGCTCGGCTAAAGAATCTTGTCAATCGACGCGAGTTACTTGCAAACCTGATTCTTTCTGACATCAAGATCAAGTACAAGAGTTCTTCACTCGGGATCTTGTGGTCAATGATTTCTCCAGCTCTTTCGCTGTGTATCTATTACCTGGTCTTTTCGATATTCCTCAAGAACGGAATCCCTAACTTTGTCATCTACCTGTTCTCGGGGCTCATTGTTTGGAACATGTATCAGACATCACTCAATACAGCCACTGGCGTCATTGTTGACCGTGCTGGACTCGTAAAGAAGGTTTCGTTTCCACGTGAAATCTTGGCACTCGCAAATGTTGGAGCTGCGGTTGTCTATTTCGTAGTCCAAGTAGGCGTGCTCGCAATATTCCTTCTCATTGCCGGTCACACACCGGCGTGGAGTTTCATGTGGTTGCTGCCCATCGCATTCGTGGGTCTGTATCTCTTTACTGCGGCAATGGCCATGCTCATGTCCGCAGTAACGGTGTACTTACGAGATGTGAGGCACTTGATTGAAGTTGTTTTGCAGTTGTGGTTCTACATGACACCCATTGTTTATTCCTACGAGAACACGCTGTCGCCAGCGCTGCATCGTCACGGACTGACATTGCTGTACTTCTTAAATCCACTCACGCCAATTGTCTTAACGTTCCAGCGCATCTTTTATGGCGATACCTCAGTGCACTCACTCGTTGCACCACATCAATTGATGCAAGTACTGCCTACTTGGTCAATGACCAAGTTTTTTGAAATAAATGCGGGCCTCGTTGGAATCATGATTATCTTCTTCCTTGTCGCGGAAGTTCTCTTTGGTCGTCTCGAAACAAACTTTGAGGCGGAGCTCTAATGGCGAACGTTATTGAAGTTGACAACATCTCCAAGAGCTTCAAGATTCATCACGATCGTCACCAGACACTAAAAGAACGACTACTTCACCCAAAGTCCGGGACAACAGAGCTCTTTAGCGCACTTAACAACGTCAATTTCTCAATCGCCGAAGGCGAGACGGTCGGCATTGTTGGACACAACGGATCTGGAAAATCAACACTTCTTAAGTGCATCTGTGGGGTCTTGCAACCTTCATCAGGCGAGATCCGACTTCGTGGAAGCCTTGCGGCGTTGCTTGAGCTAGGTGCTGGATTCCAAGGCGAGCTGTCTGGCCGTGACAACGTGTATCTCTACGGCGCAATGCTCGGCTTCTCTCGCAAGATGGTTGACCGCATCTTCGACGAGATTGTTGACTTCAGTGAAATCGAACAGTTCATTGACACGCAGGTGAAGTTCTATTCGAGTGGAATGTATGTCCGCTTGGCGTTCGCCGTTGCAGTGAGTGTTAGCCCTGACATTTTGGTTGTTGACGAAGTGCTCGCTGTTGGCGATGAGCGCTTTCAGCAGAAGTGCATTGACCGTATTAAGAAATTCCAAGAAGAAGGGCGTTCGATTCTTCTTGTTACCCACAATGCAGATCAAGTTCGCTCAATTTGCGATCGTGCAATTGTGCTTGATTCTGGGCTAATGATTGCTGATGGGCAGACGAGTGAATCACTACGAATTTTTCGTGAGCACCAGTTAGCAGATGCTCAAGCCAATGATGTCGCTGGAACGCAGGCAAACATCAACATTGATTCGGTAACAACACCAAGCGGTACTTTTGAAGTAAGAAGTGGTGCTGGCATTCACCTCGATGTGAACCTAAGCGCTGAACATGCCTACAGCGGTAATTTCATGTTTGAGATATTTACTCGCACGGGACTACTCGTGAGTCGAAGTGACCCGCAGTCCTCTCCAGTCAATTTGAAACAGGGACCAAACCGTATTGGACTCGACATTGGTGCACTACCTCTGCTCGATGGCATCTATGACATCAACGTAGGAATTGTTGACCAACGCGGATCAACGGTGATTGCTTGGAAGGAACAAGCTGCTTCCATGCAGGTTGTCTACGAAGGTCGAGAAAGCGGCATCGTAGAAATTTCTTCTTCAATCGAGCAGTAACATTTTAAAGGACTTAATTAAGGAGACTTATGCTTGAAATGAGAGAAGTTTGTGAGAAGTGTTCCAAGAGTCTGGCTCCTGACAGTACTGAAGCCAGAATCTGTAGCTTTGAGTGCACATGGTGTCATGAGTGTGCAAACGACATGAATGATCGCTGCCCTAACTGCACAGGCGAACTGGTCACTCGTCCTCGGCGAACTATTTAATTTACGCCTCTAGGCGAACGAACTTCTTCAGCGCACCAAAGCGGCCTAACTTCCCACAGTCGTAACCATGGTCAGCACTCGTGAGCATCTTTAGGTCACCGCGTGAATTGCCATACGCATAGACAATTGGCTTCGATGTAAAGCCTTGCTGCGCAATCCACTCATCAAGTCGTCGAATCTTTTCTGATCCACGACAGTTATTTCCCAGGTACATTCCAGTCAACTTGTTTCGTGCATCAACGCCAAGACGAGTTCCACATCCACCGTTCGCACCAAACGTTTCAGCAACAACATCTACGTAGAGCTGAGGTGATGCAGAAACAATTACCACTTTGTGACCTTGATCAAGATGCCAGCGCATGCGAGCCACAACGTGTGCACGACTATTTTTTTCTAAGTGATGCAGAATGAAGTCACGAGACCTTGCTTGCACTTCTGCGAAATCTCTGCCTGCGAGCAGTCTGTGAAATAAACGTTCCTTGGCATTATCTGCAGATGCACCGCTTCTGATTGCTCCAATGGTGAGGGGGGTGAGTAGCGAAAATCCAGCGGCGTATGTTGCTCGAGTTCCCGCGATAAATCTCAACCAGTGAACGACACTCCCACCTTCGCTGAGGGTTCCGTCGAGGTCAAAAGCAGCAACGGTTGGCTTCAGTGATTCGGACATTGCTCTAGTTTCACAGGGTTTGGGGCGGTGCCGTGCAATAACCTACAAATCCCATAGAGATTTGCAACAATTAAGATTTATCCACTAAAGTAAAGGAACTCAGTCAAAGGACTGAGTTTTCACTCGAAGGAGTATCAAATGGCGATTCGTCTTGGTGACGTGGCCCCGGACTTTACCGCGGAGACCACCGAAGGAACGATCAACTTTCACGAATGGCTCGGCGAAGGCTGGGGCATCTTGTTCTCACACCCTAAGGACTTCACTCCTGTATGCACTACCGAACTCGGTGGTTTTGCAGCTCGCAAAGGTGACTTTGACAAGCGCAACACAAAGATCATCGCTGTTTCTGTAGACGATGTTGCATCGCACAACCTCTGGAAGGCAGACATTGGCGAGACTCAGGGCACGGCTCTAAACTTTCCAATTATTGGTGATGAGACTCGTAACGTTTCAAACCTTTACGACATGATCCACCCAAACGCAAACGACACCCTTACTGTTCGCAGCGTGTTCGTGATAGGCCCAGACAAGAAGGTAAAGCTGACCCTTACCTACCCAGCTTCAACTGGCCGCAATGTTGATGAAGTGGTTCGAGTTCTCGACTCTCTTCAGCTAACTTCTGAATACTCTGTTGCAACTCCAGTGAACTGGGTTGACGGCGGTGACGTAATCATCTCTAACGCGGTTAGTGATGAAGATGCAGTCGCGAAGTTCCCTAAGGGCTTCAAGAAAATTAAAGACTACTTACGCATCACACCACAGCCAAACAAGTAATTCTTTTACTTACTAAAAAAGCGGCCGCTTTCGTGCGGCCGCTTTTTTATTTGTTTTGTAGAAGAAGCTATAGCGCTAGGTGGAGCCGAAGCGCTTCGTCGATTCTTTCCATTATTTTTTGAGGGACTTCACCAATAGGAGTTCCAAGTCGTCTTACTGAAATCGATCGAACCTGTTCTGCTTGAGCCTTTGAATCAAAATCAAGCCCAGTATCTGCTGCGGAAAGTAGTACTTGAAATGGATAAATTCGATTTATGTTGGATGTAATTGGGACAACCGTAATGACTCCGTATCCACTGCGCTCAGCTGAACCATTAGCCCCATCGTTGCTAACAATGACAGATGGACGTTGCTTGTTCGCTTCGCCACTTAGAGCTGGGTCTAGATTCACCAAAAATATTTCACCGCGGTGCACTTAGAGAAGTCCGTCGCTGGACGTTGTGTCCCAAGATGCTTCGCTTTCATCACGCCACTCCAGCCATGCGGCATCGTAGGCTGATCCAAGTCCATTGGCCCTAAGAAGTCGAACAGCTTTGTGAAGTGCAGCGGAGCGAGAGGCGAGCCCCTTTTCTTCTACATAGGCGTCGAGGAACGTCACATCTTCGTCTGGCAAGCTCATACTTATTTTCATACTTCAATACTACCATGAGTAGTATTGAAGTATTACCAACTAACCAAGGATGCTGTCGCGCAGTTCGCGCTTCAATACCTTGCCCTGAGGATTGCGGGGTAGTGGCTCTGAACGGAAAATAACTTTCGTCGGAACTTGGAACTTTGCGAGGTGCTGAGCTACGTGGCGTGAAATTTCTTCGCCTTCAACGACTCTTCCTGGTCGAAGCACAATCACTGCAGCGACTTCTTCACCAAGTGAAGGGTGAGGAACACCAACAACTGCGCAGTCGGCAACGTCAGGGTGCTCGAAGATTGCGGCTTCAACAATTACTGAATAGACGTTCTCTCCACCACGAATGATCATGTCCTTCGCGCGGTCGACAATGAAGATGAATCCATCTTCATCAATACGAGCAATGTCACCTGAGTGCAACCAGCCCTTGGTGAACGCTTTCTCAGTTGCTTCTTGCTTGTTCCAGTAACCGCGAACAACATTTGGTCCCTTGATCCAAAGTTCCCCGCGAACATCTGGTCCCTTTGGAAGATCAGCGGTTGGCTCGTCTCCTTCGAAGTCCTCAGGCACAATTGCAACTTCGCACGTTGGAACTGCCGGGCCGCAGCTCGCAGGCTTCGCAATGTAGTCAGCACCGTTGTTAAGGGCGACGGCTGCAGAAGTTTCTGTAAGTCCGTAGCCATTGCCTGGCTGTGCTTTAGGGAACGCTGCTCGAATGCGCTTTACAAGTTCTGGTGGTGGTGGTGCTCCACCGTAAGAGACTGAGCGAATTGACGAAGTGTCGTAGTCAGTAAAGTTTGGGTGATCAAGCAGCTGCATGGCGATTGCCGGAACGCCACCGATTTGAGTGATCTTTTCATTTTGAATCATCTCTAATGCCAAAGTCGGATCAAAGTGGTGCGAGAGAACGAGCTTTCCCCCTGATGCAGTGTTCACGAGCATTGTGGCAAGGCACCCAGTTGCGTGAAAGAGGGGAATGTTGAGCATCGCTGAACCCTGGACTGGATTGCCATCGTCGTCGAGGTTGGCGTTGCCGTAACGAAGCGTTGCGCGCTGTCCAATGAAGAACAAGTTCATCATGTTTGAAAGTGCGTTGCGGTGTGTTCCAACAGCGCCCTTTGGCTTTCCGGTGGTTCCAGATGTGTAGAACATTGTCGCATCGTCATCAGTGTCCATTGCAATTTCAGGTGGAGTCTGTGCCGGATCAACTACGCCGAGAACATCTTCGAAGCTCTTAACTGCAACTCGTGAATTTGTGTTTGCGACGTTGACTTTCTTTTTCGGGTTGTCATTAAGAACAATCACTGTTGTGAGCCCTGGAAGTGAATCCATGAAAGGCGAGATGCGCTCCAAACGCTCCTCATCCACAATTGCAATGGATGTTCCAGAGTCGCTAAGTCCGTATTCCAACTCTTCGGTGGTCCACCAAGCATTAAGAGGAACTACAACTGCTCCCGCAAGAATTGCACCCCAGAAACTCATTACCCACTGGGGAAGGTTACGAGACGCGATGGTGATGCGGTCACCCTTTTTGATTCCGAGTTCAATAAACCGGTGAGCAAGTGTTGCTGCAGCGCGGTAGTGCTCTTCGAAGGTGTAGCGCTGATCTTCGTAGATCAAGAATTCCTTTGCACTGTGATTTAGTGACATGCCAAGTACTTGGGCCATGGTGGCTGGTGCGTTCTTCCAGACATTCATCTCGATGCCCTTAATGGTGGTGCGTTCGATTTCGAACATTTGACCAGCAGCGATCATTTGAGCGCTGGCGTCTTGAATTGAAAGTACTGCGTCTGACATATTTATTTCTCCGGTGTAGGGAACATGGTATTGCGATAATGCACGAGTTCTGCGATTGATTCTCTAATGTCATCGAGTGCTCGGTGAGTTGTTGCCTTCTCAGGAACTGATGCCAGCACTTCTGGGTGCCAGCGTCGAGCTAGTTCTTTCAATGTAGAAACATCAATGTTTCGGTAATGAAGGAACTCCTCAAGTTCTGGCATGTATTCCTGCAGAAAACGTCGGTCGGTGCCAATTGAATTTCCGCACAGTGGGACACTTCGCGGTTCGCTGATGTGCTGCTTTATGAAAGCAAGTGTTTGC
>CAIKFN010000165.1 GCA_903826715.1 uncultured Actinomycetes bacterium | reverse complement strand
CACTACGTAGCTATAGCTAACGCCAACACTCAGTGCACTCAGCACACACGTGGTACTAGTTGTAACGCACTGCGCTCCACCGGGACTCAGCGAAACGCTGTAATTCGTCGCACCACTTTGTGGTGCCTGCCAGTTGAGCACGGCACTAGTGCCACTAATGCTGGCTCTAAGTCCAGTTGCTCCGTTAACCTGCGCACACGTGACGTCGTAGTCAAAGACTCGATTACTGAACTGCGTCATGGCAACTGGCCCTCCGCTTGATGACGGGTTCGCACACGCTGTCGTAGCACCAGCTTGTGAAGCGAAGCCCGCGAGCCAGACGGGTAGCGAAGAAAACGCGCTTGCTCCTGGTCCCATAATTGCGTTCCACTGCAGCGACGTTGCATAGATGCCAATGTTGGTGATGCCAACACTGCGAAGTCCGCTAATCATGCCGCTCAGCGTTGCCTGATCATTCGCGTACGACGCTGGCGTCGGGCCATAAGCGCTCTCGAGTGATTGCCACTTCGAAGCCGTCTCAACATCGAGCCACCACGTGGCCGTACTCGCCAACGTTGGCGATGTACTCGTTGGCACTGGAGTTGTGGTGGTGGTGGTTGAAGACGGTGGCGATTGGTTTAGTACTGCACTTTGTGCACTAGCGAATGAAGCCAGTGCACTATTCCATCCATAGTCATACGAACACGACACTTCATTGCTCGCATCACAAGGTTGGGGCAACATCGAGCCTGCCACCGGCCAGAATTTTGAAAATAACGGTCCCGGATTAGCCACCACTGTGTAGAACGAAGGAGTAACGCTCAACGTACTCGCCCACGAAAGCTCTTGACTTAGACACGGGTTTGACGTAAAGGGTTTGCCATTAGTAACGCCCACAACGGCGAAACTCACTGCAGTTGGAACACTAGAAGGACACTGGGGATAGCTGATGTCGGTACCCAGTAGCAGTGGGGTTACTGGGCTTGCCTGAGACGGCGTGCTGAGCGTTGTTGTCAATGATAAGAGCACCGCTACGCCACTAAGTGTCCGTAGGATAGAAGTGTGCATGCACCAATCGTAACCGTCGCACACGGAGCGTGGTGCTTAAACGCGAAAAAGACGTCACACGTATGCGCATAGTTTTTATTTCTTACATGACTGCTCTAGGCATCGCAGTCGGATCATTTCTTAATGTCGTAATTTACCGAGTCCCGCTCAAACTTTCGATTATCCGACCACGTTCATTCTGTCCTAGTTGCAAAACAACCCTTACAACAATGCAGAACATTCCCATTGTTTCGTATGTCGTTCTTAGAGCCAAGTGTCGACACTGTCACGCAGCAATTTCTTGGCAGTATCCCTGCGTAGAAGTTGTGGGTGGGATCTTGTTCGCTGCTGGCTCCTGGCACTTTGGTTTCACCTGGCAACTACCAGTCTTTCTCGTTGTATTTGCTGGTCTGCTCGCACTATCGGTGACCGACTTTCTCTCGCTCCTGGTTCCCAAGCGAATTGTCTACGCCGTTTTATCTCTAGAACTCCCCCTCATGATTGCAGCGTCGACTGCGAACCACGAATGGTCAAAATTTGTTACTGCACTTATTTGTGCCGCGGTCTGGTTTTTACTGTTCTTCACGCTCAACGCGCTTAGCCCTCGACTTCTCGGTTTCGGAGATGTTCGCCTCTCTCCAGTGCTCGGTCTCGCACTCGGATGGCTCGGCGTTGGCTACGTCTTTTGGGGATTTTTCCTCGCCAACCTCGTTGGAGCAGTGATTTCGCTCGGTCTGATTGCGAGCAAACGAATGACCCGAAATCAACGCATACCGTACGCAGTATTTCTTAGTCTCGGACTTTTTCTTTCAGTCCTAACGGGACATCTGCTTGCGGGACACTACCGAGGTTTTTAATACAACTCAAGCTAGTTTTAGCGAGTTGCTTTGCGCTGCTGCGCTTGTTCAATTTCGCGGTTGAGTTCTTTCGGGTGCGATGAGATGTTGAGAGCTTCTTCGTGGCTAATGATTTCTTTTACTACGAGTTCACTAAGACTTGTTTCCATGGTGCGCATACCGTCTTGTTGTTGCATGGTCATGACGTTCATCAACTGGTTCGACTTGCCTTCGCGAATGAGGTTTCGAACTGAGTTTGACGCCAGCAGAATTTCGTACGCCGCCACCATGCCACCATCAATTTTTGGAACCAGGCGCTGGGCCACAATCGCTACGAGCGCGTTAGCCAGCTGCACACGAACTTGGTCTTGGCGCCAGTCCGGGAAAACGTCAATGATGCGGTCAACCGCCTGAGGGGCGTCATTGGTGTGCAAGGTAGCAAACACTAAGTGACCAGTTTCAGCAATTGTGAGAGCGAACTGAATTGATTCAATGTCGCGCATTTCGCCGAGCAGCAAAACGTCAGGGTCTTCACGCAGTGCTGAGCGCAGTGCTCGGTCGAAACTGGGGCTATCAAGTCCAATTTCTCGCTGGCTTACTGCTGCAAGTTTGTTCTCGTGCACGTATTCAATGGGATCTTCAATGGTGAGAATGTGCACTGGGCGAGTTTCATTAATACTGTCAATCAACGATGCCAGCGTGGTTGACTTACCTGAACCAGTTGGCCCAGTAACCAAAATGAGTCCGCGGGGACGAGTCGCAAGAGCTTGGGCGCTAACGGGAAGACCGAGTTCATCAGTGGTTGGAATTTTATTCGGAATCATACGAAGAGCGAGCGAAAGCTCACCGCGCTGGGTAAATGCGCTGGCACGAAGTCGCGCTCGATCGAGCCATGAAAAAGCAAAGTCCACGTCTTGTTGGACTTCTAAGACTTGTGCTTGTTCTTTGCTGAGTAGTGCATGAACAATGTCGTGCATCTGAGAACCGCTAAGTTTGGGCTCTCCTTCAATTATGCGTAGTGATCCACTCACGCGAATACGAGGGGCTGATCCGGCGCTCAAGAGTAGGTCTGAGCCTTTGGCGTTCCAAAGTGCTTCAATCCACGGTTCAATAACTTTTAGATCAACTTTTGCCATCTGTCTATTCACCTTTTATAAGAGTAAAGCAACTCTTTAGGACCCTATGGTTTCTTTACCAAATGAAACATTGGTGGTGTCACCAAAGTAACACCACCAATGTTTAATCAATTATCTAATTACTGTATTCCCGAGCAAACATTTGCTGGAGTGATTGCCTTGGCCAGCAATGTCGGATTTGCCGGTGTAATTGCCCAGCTCAATACCGATCCACCAGTGCCGTAGAGGATAGAACGAACTTCAGTTTGCGTTGGAGTAGTAACCGTTACATCAAGGTGCGTGCCATCCCATGCAATGCCGTACTTATTTGCCGCTGCAGTTGCGGTTGGCCATGCGTTGAGGTAGGTAATGGTAGAGCCGTTTGACGCGGTTGAAGCAGCGGTCAAGTTGGACTGAGCAGCTGGAAGTGATCCATTGTTTTCTGTCGCGAAGTAATTGATTGCGTTCTGAATGGTGTTGACATCGGACTGACAAGCAGCCGCATCACTTTGTCCCACAACACCACCCAGTGAGAACACAACAATGGCCGCGAGGATGCCAAGAATTACGATGACAATAAGGAGTTCAATAAGTGTGAACCCTTCTGAACTGTACTGCTTTAGTGTTTTTGAATACATTGTCATTCCT
>CAIKFN010000164.1 GCA_903826715.1 uncultured Actinomycetes bacterium | reverse complement strand
GAGTTGCCCCCGTCATTCGTTGAAGTTCTTCAAATGTCGTTGGATACACCGCGTGTGGATGACCAGCCGCTGCCCAGACAACGTCATAGTCATTTAGAGCAACATCAATAATGCTGAGTGGAGAAGTAATCCAGCCAACGGGGCTCACACCACCAATGGTGAATCCTGAGATGTTCTTTATGAAGTCAGCGTCCGCACTCAGCAGTTCTGCAACACCCAAGTGTTTGGTGATCAGATCTGTATCCACACGGTGTCGTCCGCTTGTTATTACAAGTACCGGTGAGTCGTCAGGGAGTCGAAAGATTATTGATGCAGCAATCTGTCCAACTTCTATACCCAGTGAGTCAGCAGCTTCTTTAGAAGATCGTGCCGAGCTTTCTAGGAGTTTTATCTCAGCGAAGCTGTCCCCACTTGAGAGTGCGCTTCGAACTCGTTCGACGGCAGGTCGTGACAATGTCGGATCCATGGATACGTTTTAACATGGCTTGAGGCAGCAACCTCTATAGCGCGTCAATAATTACGTTTAGTGTGGGCGACGGACGCATTGCTTCTCTAGCCAGTTGCGGATTCGGCTGGAAGTATCCACCTAAATCAAGGCTCTCGCCCTGCACTGCTAGAAGCTCAGCCAGGATCTTGTCTTCATTCAAAGTCAAAGCATCAGCAACTGGAGCGAAGGAGTTAGCGAGGGCGCTATCTTCGTGACGGGCAAGCTCCTGTGCCCAATACTGCGCGAGGTAGTAATGACTTCCACGGTTGTCAATTGTGCCGAGCTTGCGTCCAGGCGACCGGTCTTCATCTAAGAAGCGGCCCGTGGCGCGGTCCAAGGTATCTGCCAAGGCTTGTGCGCGAGCATTACCTGTTCGCTGAGCGAGGTGCTCGAAACTTGAAGCAAGCGCCAGAAACTCTCCAAGTGAATCCCAACGGAGATAATTCTGCTTTAAAAATTGTTCAACGTGCTTAGGTGCAGAACCACCAGCACCAGTTTCAAAGAGTCCTCCACCAGCAATCAAGGGCACGATGGACAACATCTTGGCACTGGTACCGAGCTCCATGATGGGGAAAAGGTCAGTCAAGTAGTCACGCAGCACGTTCCCGGTGACCGAGATGGTGTTGAGGCCGCGACGCACTCGCTCCAAGGTCTGTGCCATTGCTCGTGCGGGAGAAAGAATCTGGATGTCGAGTCCCGTGGTGTCGTGCTCAGTGAGATAACTGCGCACCTTTTTAATTAATTGAGCGTCGTGAGCACGGTTTTCATCGAGCCAGAAAATCGCGGGGTCGCCACTCAAGCGTGAACGACTCACAGCAAGTTTGACCCAGTCGCGAATCGGAATGTCCTTGGTCTGACACATACGAAAGATGTCACCCGCAGCTACCGCCATAGAAAAGACAACTGCACCGGAAGAGTTGGTGACTCGCACCGTTCCGGCGTGAGCAATCTCGAAAGTTTTGTCGTGACTGCCGTACTCCTCGGCCGCCTGCGCCATGAGCCCGACGTTAGGAACAGATCCCATGGTTGTTGGATCAAACGCCCCGTGACGCTGGCAGTCCTCAATCACTACTTGGTAAATGGTGGCGTAGCTCTGGTCTGGAATGACCGCCAGAGTGTCCGCTTCATCGCCAGCAGCGTTCCACATATGTCCTGACGTGCGAATCATTGCTGGCATAGATGCGTCAACAATCACGTCGTTCGGCGCGTGCAGATTGGTGATTCCCTTAGAGGAATCAACCATGGCAAGTGGAGGACCACTCGCCAACTCCTGAGTGAAACTTGCACGAATTTCATCACCATTCGACAATGCGTCAAGTCCG
>CAIKFN010000163.1 GCA_903826715.1 uncultured Actinomycetes bacterium | reverse complement strand
GCTTTAAGAGTTTAGCGGGTTTTAGCGGTCTAATCCAAAGGAGGGAATTCAGCCAAGATTTCCTGATCACTGGAGCTGAGTCCGCCTCGTCGCTCAATGAGGTCAGGACGGCGATTTATGGTGCGTCTGAGGGCCTGTGCGCGGCGCCACCTAGCAATTTTTGCGTGGTCACCGGAGCGCAGCACCTCAGGAACTTCAAGACCTCGAAATTCTGCGGGCTTGGTGTAATGAGGATATTCCAGCAGACCGTCACCGAATGATTCCTCAACACTTGACTCATCGTTTCCGAGTGCACCCGGAAGGAGACGAACTACTGACTCAATGACACACAGTGCAGCTAACTCTCCGCCAGCAAGCACAAAGTCACCGAGAGAAATTTCGTCGTCAACAACAAGGTCAATTGCTCGTTGGTCAAACCCCTCGTAGCGTCCACAGAGAAGTGAGAAACCATCGAGCTGACTGAGCTCGCGTGCAACTTCATGGGTGAAGGGTCGACCCGATGGCGTTAGCGCAATGAGAGGCTTCTTGATTAAAGGGTTCTTCTCCATTGTCGCAACAATGGGTTCTGCACGAAGCACCATTCCGGCTCCTCCACCATAAGGAGTGTCATCAACACTGCGGTGAACGTCAATTGTTTCATCTCGAAGATCATGAACATAAAGTTCCCAGACGTCGCGCTCAGAGGCACGACCGAGCACCGAAGTCTTGGCGTACTGAGTGATTGCTTCTGGGAACAGCGTTAGGACATCAATTCTCATCTTCGAACAGTCCCTTCGGCGCCTCAATATCAATACGCGTATTCGCTTCAACTTCTTTCACAAACGCCAGTGGAACAAGAAAGCCAGAGTCAAGAATCAAAATATCACTCGCTGGGTTTTCTTCAACCTCTATAACTTTTCCTCGCAGAACGCCATCTTGGTCGTATACCTGCGCATTAAAGAGTTCATCAATCCAGATTGCATCATCGTCGTCCAGCCCTGGAGCAGAAAGCACGAGCCCTCGCAATGCTTCGGCTTGTTCACGAGTAGTTGTTCCTTCAAAGGAAACTATGTAACGCTGCTGATGTTTGGCACCAGCTTTAACAATGAGGAGTCCACGTTCAGTGATGAGTTCTGTTCCTGGAGCAATTCGCTCAGTAACGCGATCGGTCCAGAAATCGACAAGAACTTGACCCTTGAGACCCTGGGCCTTGATGATTCGCCCAACTTCGAGCGTAGGGCGCTCTGTGGCGCTCACAATTAGTCGACGATGTCGACAGAAGTCGTAATGCCGTCACGTGCGCCAGCAGCAGCAACGAGTGCGCGGATGGCTTGTGCGGTGCGGCCACGACGACCAATGACACGGCCCATGTCGTTTGGACCAACGGTGAGCGAGAGAACAACCTTTTCGTTGCGCTCAGCTACTACGACTGAAACATCGTTAGGGTCTTCAGCGAGTGACTTTGCAATAAATGTAAGCACTGCTGTTGAAGTTGCAGCACTCTCAGCGTTGAAATCACTACGAGTCTCAGCTACTTCGTCAATTGTGTTGATGTCACCGGCGACGTAGTCGTCGTTGACGTCGCTCACTTGGCAGCCTTTGCAGCCTTTGCAGCCTTTGCAGCCGCAAACTGGTCGAGCGCGCCACTGCCCTTAAGCAGTTTCGCCACGCGCTCAGTTGGCTGAGCGCCATTCATCAACCAAGCAACAGCTTTGTCGTTGTCGATGTTGTAAACGAGTTCTGGCTGAGCAAGTGAGATACCACGAGGTTGGTATGTGCCAACGATCTCGAGGAATGCACCTGAACGGGCACGGCGGCTCTCAGCAGCAACAACACGGTAGGTCGGTTGCTTC
>CAIKFN010000162.1 GCA_903826715.1 uncultured Actinomycetes bacterium | reverse complement strand
CTAAAACGCCTAGAATGTATCCCAGGGCTGCGAGTGTGCTGTGGTTGAAAGTCGATGCTAGCCGCGGGCAAAACGACCCACGTAAGGCGTTTAACGACGCTGAGCATGGCGCGGTTTAGATGTAAGTCCTGCGTTGGATTGATCAAAGTGGTCATCCCCGGCGTAGGCGGGTGTGGGGTCAAAGACCAGGTCAGGCACTCGCAGCTCTAAAGCTTTAGAAGTACTAGTACTAAAGGTAAGTCACAACATGAGTGTGTTTAACAAGATTCTGAAGGCCGGAGAAGGTAAGCGAGTTCGCGAACTCGCAAGTCTTGTCGGACCTATTAACGAGCTTGGTGACGCCATGGCTGCTCTAAGTGACGAAGAACTTCGCGCCAAGACCGATGAATTCCGTGCACGAATCGCTGACGGCGAAACACTCGACGACCTTCTTATTGAGGCATTTGCAGTTGTGCGTGAAGGCGCTACTCGTGTGCTTGGTCAACGTCACTACGACGAACAGCTCATGGGTGGAATGGCACTGCACTTCGGATGGATTGCAGAAATGAAAACTGGTGAAGGTAAAACTCTCGTTTCAACATTGCCGGTGTACTTGAACGCACTCGCCGCAAAAGGCGTGCACGTTGTAACAGTGAACGATTACCTCGCTACTCGTGACGCCAATTGGATGGGGCAATTACACCGCTTCTTGGGGCTAAGTGTTGGACGAGTGGGGCCAGATCTCACTGAATTTGAAGATAAGCGTGATGCCTACGCATCAGACGTGACCTATGGAACAAATACTGAATTCGGATTCGACTACTTACGAGACAACATGGCGCGTCGCGCCGAACACATGGTGCAACGCGGCCACCACTACGCCATCGTCGACGAAGTTGACTCAATTCTGATTGACGAAGCTCGTACCCCACTGATCATTTCTGGCCCAGCGTCTGATGTCACGAAGCTCTACTACCAATTCTCCACTATCGTTCGCTCACTAACTCGCGACGTTGACTACGAAGTTGATGAAGAAAAGAAGACTGTTGTTCCAACTGAAGCAGGTATTGAAAAGGTTGAAAAGCAACTTGGCGTTACTAACTTGTATGACGCAGTTGCAACAAATTACGTCCACCAACTAGGTCAAGCACTACGAGCCAAGGAACTCTTTCACCGCGACAAGGAATACCTCGTTGCTGACGGCGAAGTCAAGATCATTGACGAATTCACTGGCCGCACCCTGGATGGTCGCCGATGGTCTGACGGGCTTCACCAAGCTGTTGAAGCGAAAGAACGCGTTCGCATTCAAGAAGAAAACCACACTTGGGCAACAGTTACGCTTCAGAACTATTTCCGTCTCTACGAAAAGCTCTCCGGTATGACTGGTACTGCTGAAACTGAAGCGGCTGAATTTGGAAATACCTACGGTCTCGTTGTTGTGCCAATTCCTACGCACCGTGATCCAAAGCGCATTGATCAGGCTGACCTTATTTATAAGACCGAACAAGACAAATTCAATGCCATTGTTGACGACGTTCGCGCTCGAAACGACAAGGCACAACCGGTGCTTCTTGGTACCGCATCGGTTGAAAAGTCTGAACTGCTGTCTAAGGCTCTCACTAAGGCTGGTATCCAGCACGAAGTACTTAACGCAAAGCAGCATTTCCGTGAAGCTGAAGTTGTGGCCCAAGCTGGTCGCAAGCACGCAGTAACAGTCGCTACCAACATGGCCGGTCGTGGAGTTGACGTAATCCTCGGTGGTAACGCTGAAGGACTTGCAAATCGTGAAGTACTGGGCAAGGGCCTAGAACCAGGCAGCGAAGAGTACGACGCAGCGTTCAAAGAATCATTCGCGAAGTGGAAGCCACTGTGTGACGCTGAAGGTGAAGAAGTTCGTGCCGCTGGTGGACTGTATGTTCTAGGAACTGAACGACACGATTCACGTCGCATTGACAATCAGCTTCGTGGTCGCTCAGGTCGTCAAGGCGACCCAGGCGAGAGCCGTTTCTATCTTTCACTCGAAGACGAGCTTCTTCGCTTGTTTGCTACTGGTGCCGTGTCATGGGTTATGGACCGCACAATGCCAGATGGTGAAGCCATCGAAGCGAAGATGGTCACCAAGGCAATCGAGCGAGCACAGAATGGTGTTGAAGGTCGTAACGCTGAAATCCGCAAGGACGTTCTTAAGTACGACGAAGTAATGAATGAGCAGCGAAAAGTTATCTATGGCCGCCGCCAACAGGTAATTGATGGCGAAGATATCCACGAGCAAGCATTTGAGTTAATGGAGAAAGTGCTTGAAGAAGTAGTGCTTAACCGTCTCGATTCAGAGTTCGATGAAGAGTGGGACATCAACTCGTTAATGGTTGACCTTCAGACCTACTATCCAACAAAGATGTCGCTTGATGACCTCAAGGCTTTTAACGACCGCGAAGATGTAATTGAAGCTGTAATTACTGAAGCTAAGAAGATCTACGCTGAGAAGTCTGATGGCTACGAAGGCGGTCTCGAAACCGCCAAAGAGATTGAGCGCGACGTTATGTTGCAGATCCTCGATCAGCGCTGGCGTGAACACCTCTCTGACATGGACTACTTACGTGATGGAATTCACCTTCGCCAAGTAGCTCAGCAAGACCCACTCACTGCATGGCAAAAAGAGGGTTACGCAATGTTTGAGCATTTGCTCGAAGAAGTAGACCGTGACTTCGTTCGCTTCATAACGCACGTTGAAGCAACACCTACGGTTTCAGCCAATGATGATGCCGGACTTGCTCGCGCACAGACAAACGTGAATGAAGTGGCGCCAGGTGCCACGGAACTTCCAGCTCATAAGGCGGGCGAGAAGCCTCTGCCAAAGCAGGGTGACAAAATTGGTCGCAATGAACCGTGCTGGTGTGGAAGTGGCAAGAAATTTAAGCAGTGCCATGGCCGACCATAAGGCTGAGAACGCAGTTCGCGAAGCTTCTTCTGCACTCGCTGCACTCGAAGTTCGCTGGAATGCGGCAAAAGAATACTTAAAAATTGATCAGAGTCGCGAGCGTCACGCTGCATTAAGCGCTGAAGCTGAAGACCCGAATCTTTGGAACGATCAAGATCACGCGCGTGAAGTGACAACGGAACTCGGGCGACTAAATAATGACCTCGCCTCATTTGATGCACTGAGAGCAGCGCTTGATGATGGAGAAGTGCTCGCAGATTTTTCTCGTGATGCACTTTCATCTGGTGAAGATCTAGCAATCCTTGATGAGCTCACCTCAACTGTGACAAAACTCGAACAAGCAATCAGTGCACTCGAAACACAGAGTCTTTTTAGCGGTCCCTACGACCAAAATGATGCAATTGTCGAACTCCATGCTGGTGCTGGAGGCACAGATGCACAGGACTGGACTGAAATGCTCATGCGCATGTATTCACGCTGGGCTGAGCGTCGAGGATTTGGTGTTGAATACGACGAAGTTTCTGAGGGACAAGAAGCAGGCCTTCTCTCTGCCACGTTCATTATTAAAGGACGCTTTGCCTATGGATGGCTGAGCGCAGAGCGGGGAGTGCACCGTCTCGTTCGAATCAGTCCCTTTGACTCACAAGCACGTCGCCAAACAAGCTTCGCGAGCTTTGAAATCACTCCGCTGCTAAATGACGGTGCCGATGAAGTTGAGATTGATGAAAAAGATCTCCGCGTTGACACCTACCGCGCTTCAGGTGCTGGTGGTCAGCACATCAACAAGACAGACTCTGCTGTTCGAATCACGCACATGCCAACAGGCATTGTTGTGAGTTGCCAGAACGAACGCTCTCAACACCAGAACCGTGACCGTGCCATGCAAATCTTGGAAGCAAAGCTTGCAGAGAAGGCACGAAGCGAACGCCAGGCTGAAATGGATGCACTGAGCGGTAACCGTGGCGAGAATGCTTGGGGATCACAAATTCGAAGCTATGTACAGGCTCCGTATCAACTCGTAAAAGATCACCGAACCGACTTTGAAACTGGAAACGTTGAATCAGTGCTTGATGGTGACCTCGATGGCTTCATGGAAGCAGAGCTTCGTCGTCAACGCGCTCGTTCGTAAAAGATAAATAAATTGATTAAATAGTTCTTGTCGCGACCGTTGTGCCGTGAGCTTATGCAAGAGGCGCTTGCTCTGCACATAAAAATGTCGCGTGAAATGGGTGAAGAAGTACCAACTCCTCATGTACAGGCAGCAGTTGTACAGGTCGCTTGAAATCTAAGAATTCCAATGTGCCTGTAATTGCTGAGATTTTTGGCACCGAATACATAGTTGGTCAAAGTAGAATGACTACTACGTAGATATAAGTGTTTTTACACTCATCAATTGACCCAAGGGGGTGACCGTGATTCGTTTTGAGAATGTTTCAAAGACGTACAAGAACGGTACCCACGCCCTTAAGGACGTTTCGCTCGACATTGAAAAGGGTGAATTCGTATTCCTCGTTGGATCTTCAGGATCTGGAAAGACAACTTTCCTACGACTGCTCCTTCGCGAAGAGACTCCAGATCAGGGGCGCATCCTTGAAGCTGGACGCGACATTGGTGACTTGCCGAAGTGGCGAGTGCCATACCTTCGTCGCAACATTGGCTGTGTCTTCCAGGACTTTCGACTTCTTCCTAACAAAACAGTCTTTGAAAACGTGGCTTTTGCCCTCGAAGTGATTGGCCGACCAAAGTCAACTGTCGATTCACAGGTCCCACAGATCTTGGAACTCGTTGGACTTAGCGATAAAGCTAATAATTTGCCGAGCGAGCTCTCAGGTGGAGAGCAACAGCGCGTTGCTGTTGCTCGTGCTTTCGTAAACCGCCCACTTATTCTTCTCGCGGACGAACCAACTGGAAACCTTGACCCGACAAACTCTGAGTCAATTATGGCGCTACTGGAGCGAATTAATCGCACCGGAACGACTGTTGTGATGGCCACTCACGACAAAGCACTTGTAGACCGCATGCGTCGTCGCGTAATTGAACTCGACAAGGGTGAAATGATTCGTGACCAAGTTCGAGGTGTCTACGGCATTGATGAGGTATCGAACTAATGCGCGTCTATTTCCGTTACGCCTTTAAAGAGACCTTTTCTAACTTGTGGCGAAACCGCATGATGACAATTGCTGCCATTCTCACCGTTGCCGTCTCGCTTTCTCTCGTTGGATCAGCGCTGTTGCTCAAGCAGAGTGCCGCTCAGGCATCTGCACAGTGGCAGCAGGGGACACGAGTAACTGTTTGGATGCAACCTGCCGCGTCTGCTGGGGAAATCTCGAGTGTTCAAGGACAACTCGCTAACTTGCCAATCGTTAAGAACTGTACGTTCTACACCCAACAGCAGGACTATCAAGAAGCGGTACAACTTCTTCCACAGTCAGAGTCTCAGGTCCTCACCGTTTCGGACATGCCGTCGTCATTTCGTTGTGTTCCTGTGATTCCTTCAGATGCGTTTGTTGTTGAATCAACGTTTAGCAACGAGCCGGGTGTCTATAAGGTAACTGCACCGGAGCAGCAGATTCGTCAAATGAACAAGGCAATTCGAGTTCTCCAGATTGTGTTCTTGGCACTCGCGGCAGTACTACTTCTTTCTGCGACCGTACTGATCCTCAACACCATTCGAATGGCAATTTTCGCTCGACGACGCGAAGTGTCGGTTATGAAACTCGTTGGTGCTACTAACTGGTTCATCAGAATTCCATACATCACTGAAGGATTTATTCAGGGACTTCTCGGCTCACTCGTAGCGGTTGGCGCGGTAACCGCGCTTCACATTTGGTATCCACTCCACAATGAATTCCGACTCAATACCAATGCCTTACTTGGCACCAATGCCGTAGTGCTCGTAGTTGGAATTCTTATTGGGTCAGTTGGATCAGCGATTGCAATCCGACGATTCCTAGACGTTTAATTCGTCTCTTCGAACTCAATCGAGAGTGAATTTACGCAGTAGCGAAGTCCCGTTGGGGTTGGTCCATCATCAAACACGTGACCCAAATGACCACCACACTTTGAGCAAAGAATTTCGGTACGCGCACGAAAGAGTGAGCGATCTTCTTTCTCAATGATTGTTCCCGGCTCACAGGCATCAAAACTTGGCCATCCACAGTGCGAGTCAAACTTCTGTCCACTGTTAAATAGAACCTGATTGCATCCACCACAGGCGTACGTGCCATTGGCATTCACATTAAGGAGCGAACCAGTGAATGGAGCTTCAGTTCCAGCTTGGCGCAGCACTGCGTAACGCTCAGGACCAAGTTCTTCTAGCCACTGTTCTTCGCTCTTAACTACCTCGTAGGTCATTAGTTCAATGTAGCGGTATTAGAGAAAATGTGGACGTGGAGCTTCAGGAACTTCGTGCCCAAATTCCGGTTGATCGTTAAGTAGTCGAGTAAATGCACCCTTAATTCCTTCGGGGTCCAGTCCAATTTCTGCAAGGAGCAAATCTGGACGATGCTGCTCAAGGTAGGCACGAGGGATGCCAAGAATACGGGTTGTTGGAAATGGCATCTCAAGTTCTTGTGCACGACTTCTGACGGCTGACACCATGAGCGTCCCAGCACCACCATGGCGAGTTCCGTCTTCAATAGTGATAACTCGTGCGTGCTTTACCGCGTCATCAATCATATTTTGATCTGGTGGTAGTACTCGTACGTCATAGAGCGTTATCTTCTTCGCGTCCTCGCCCATGAGATGCAACGCAGCAAATGCGGAGGTGGCCATTTTTCCAACCGCGAGAACACAGAGAGAACCGTCGCCTTGTTGAATTTTGCGCGCTTCGAGTCCATCTCCAGTTTTTCCATCGAATGGTTGTGGCAGCGTCTTTGGGAACCTGATGGCTGAAGGTGTCGAAAGTGAAAGGGCCTTGGCGAGCATGCCAGGGAGCTCTTGTGTGGTTGAAGGCGCAAAGATTGTCATGTTCGGGATTGCGAGACAGAGCGCGATGTCGAGAATTCCGTGGTGACTTGGTCCGTCGTCACCTGTAATTCCGGCACGGTCAAATACAAAGACAACCGGAAGGTCAAGCAGTCCAACGTCGAGGTTGGCTTGATCGAATGCTCGCGAGAAAAACGTTGAGTAGAGCGCAACAACTGGCTTGAGTCCGCCCATTGCCATACCCGCAGCAGCAGTAACGGCGTGCTGTTCAGCAATTCCTACGTCAAAGAAGCGCTTAGGAAAACGCTCTTGGAATCCGAGTAGCCCCGTTGGTCCCGCCATTGCAGCGGTGATGGCAACAATGCGCTCATCGGCGCTGGCGAGAGTAAGTAAGGCGTCTGAGAATGCTTGAGTAAAGGACTGAGGAGCAATCTCTTCGTCGTTTAGTCGTGGTGGCAACTTGAAGTCGTGCATCTTTAACTCGTCGTTTGTTGCAGGCTCGTAGCCACGACCTTTTTCAGTGAGCACGTGCACAACAATTGGTCCGTCCCACGTTGATGCGCTCTTTAGCGCGACCTCGAGTGCTTCAATGTTGTGACCATTAATAGGGCCAACGTAGCGAACACCAAGATTTTCAAAGAATGCGTGTGGCGTTACTAATTCACGAACTGCTTTTGTAAATCCGTGCAGACCCGCGTACGCAGCTTGCCCCGCCTTTGGCATGTGAGGGACCAGTTTACGAATACGGTCACGAAGTGTGAGGTAGGACTTGTTGAGTCGAAGTGTTGTCAGCTGTTCTGACAACTTAGAAATAGTTGGTGCGTAACTGCGTCCATTGTCATTTAAGACAATGACCACGCGCTGATCGGAGTGACCGAGATTGTTAAGCGCTTCATACGCCATTCCTCCGGTGAGCGATCCATCACCAACAACTGCAACTACATGTCGGTTTCCACCGTGACCAATGAGCTCCTTCTTTGCTTCTAGAGCAACAGAGAGTCCATGAGCGTAGGAGAGTGCGGTTGATGCGTGACTTGACTCAATCCAGTCGTGCTCAGATTCACTCCGACTCGGATATCCTGAAAGGCCACCGCGCTGGCGAAGGTTTTTAAATCCATAACGCCTCCCGGTGAGTAGTTTGTGAACATAGGACTGGTGCCCAGTGTCCCAGAGCAGAATGTCCTTCGGGGAGTCAAAGACGCGGTGTAGCGCCAAGGTGAGTTCAACAACGCCAAGGTTTGAGCCCAGGTGTCCACCAGTCGTTGTCACGCTAGAAATAATGAACTCACGTATTTCTTGGCTGAGTTGGTTTAGTTCGTCGTATGAAAGCGCCTGAAGGTCGGCGGGGGTTTCAATAGTTGGAAGAATCACTCTCTCAGCCTACCGTTGCTAATTATTTTTGAAAAAAGTGCAATTACCCGCGTGTGGGCTCTGTCCACAGTGGGTGCGGAAGCGTAACGAGCTGCTCGATCTTCTTCGCAACTTCTAAAATCTGCCACTCACTGTGAGGTCGGCCAATGATGCACAGTCCCACAGGCAGGCCCTTAATAAGCCCCATGGGCACGCTCATAATGGGCCAGCCAGCAATAGCCGCTGCCCCAATCGAAGGGCTAGCAGCGCCAGGGTGACCACCTGTGACCAAGTCTGTTTTCCATGCAGGTCCGTAGGCAGGAGAGATGACCACGTCGTAGCCCTCAAGGCCCGGAGTCAGACACGTTTCGGTTGCCCACTTCAGATTTCGCTCACGAGCGAGTTTGTAGGACTCAGTCTCAGTGCCACCCTTTTCTAGTGCCATGTCGAAGAGTTCATGAGCAAAATAAGGCTGTTCGATCTCAGCGTGTCGATCTTCAAAGTCCACAACATCTTGTAGTGAAGAAACGCCACTACCTGATCGGTTCGTGAGATATGTGCCCATTGAGGTAACGAGCTCTGAGAGAAGAACATGCAGCTCGTCGTTGCCCTCTTGCTCTCCAGCGACGGCGAAGTCACGCTGCGCGACTTCGGTTCCCGTGATTTTTAGAATTTCCACAATGTTTTTGAAACACTCATCGGTTTCTGGGTGACCAGTCATCCACGTAGGAGACATAACAATTCGTGGACTCGACAAGGTCTCAGGCTTGGTTGTGTTACTTAGAACGCTGTAGAGAAGTGCCACATCGTCGACGCTGCGCGCCATTGGCCCGGGGCTGTCCTGACTGGGGCTAATTGGAACGACAAACTCACGAGACACTGTGCCAACGGTTGGCTTAAGTCCAGACACTCCGTTAAGAGATGCAGGGCATGTAATTGACCCATCAGTTTCTGTTCCAATACCGAGTGGGCTAAGTCCTGCTGCAAGTGCAGCACCAGTTCCTGAAGAAGACCCTCCAGCAGAACGCTCTAAGGCCCATGGGTTGCCAACGAGTCCACCAGTTGCGCTCCAACCACTTGATGACCTGGTGGAGCGAATGTTGGCCCACTCACTTAAGTTCGTGCTGGCAAGAATGATTGCCCCGGCTTCTTTGAGACTCACAACGAGCTTCGCATCACGTGTGGGTCTGCCAATAAGCGAAGTGGATCCAGCCAGTCCCGGAAGTCCAATGGCTTCAATGTTGTCTTTAATGATTACTGGAACACCATGGAGCGCTCCACGAGAAATTCCGCGGCTACGTTCATCGTCTCTTTCGCGTGCTGTTGCAAGCGCTTGTTCGTTCACCGCCGCGATTGAGTGAAGTGAAATCGCTGTGCCGTCGATGTCAATGTTCTGAATACGTTCGATTAGTGCGGTTACTAATTGTGTGGAGGTAAGGCTTTTATTTTCTAAACGAGAAATAACTTCGATAGCACTTAAGTAGCCAAGTTCAGCACTCGGTGAATGTGGATCAGCCATGGTGAGCTCCTAAAAGTTAGTCAGCAGATTTTGGAGCAGGGGCGGGAGTTGCCGGGGCAGCCGTAGGAGCTGGAGTCGAAGCAGGAGGGGTAGTTGATGAACTCGCTCCACGGCTGTCGTTCTTGTAGAACCCACTGCCCTTAAAAACAATTCCCACGGCAGAAAACACCTTCTTCAGATCGCCACCACAGTGCTCACACGTCGTAAGTGGAGCGTCAGCGAACTTCTGGACGGCCTCAATGCGCTGGTGGCATTTCTGGCATTCATATTCGTACGTCGGCATGGCACTCCTGAAGACAGCTTTGACCTTGTCAATCGTAATGCCCCAGCGTCACCTGTTCCACAAGCCATAAATAGGCGAGTCACCACGATGTCACACCATGGCTGTACTCTCAGTATCTCTAGTGAAGGTGACGGTCAATGGCCCCAAAACCAAAAAGTTCAGATCCGAAGCGCGACCGCTTAATGGCCCTTGTTCTGCTGTTGCAAAATGCCACCAAGGACAAGCCCCTCACTCAAGATGAGATTATTCGTGACCTGACCATTGATGACCCCAAGAGCAACAAACTGATGAAAGCGTATGAAGGTGATCGACTCGCCGTTCGACAGAAGTTTGAGCGAGACAAAAAAGACATCCGATCAAATGGCATCCCGGTTGAGACGAGCGGTTCCGGTGACGGTACTTCTGGGTACTGGATTGACGCCGACTCTATGGCAGCAGTTGGAATCTTCTTTGATGAACAAGAAGAAAGAGTTATCCGCTTAGCGCTACGTCTCTACGGATTTGGAAAATACGGCGTATTCAGCATTTTCAACGACGGACCTGGAACTGACGGATCACTCGCCATTTCTAACTACTACAACCCACTCGTGCGCGCCATCAAGTTGAAGCGAGCAGTGAGCTTTGATTACCGCTCAACAAAACTAAAGAATCGTGTCGTTGAACCACTTCGAATCGCCACCTTTGATGGTTCCTCCTATTTAGTTGCTAGGACTAAAGAAGATGGTGTCCTTAAGAGTTACAAAATTGATCGCATAACTTCAATGCCGGAAGTCCTACCCCAAAAGTTTGAAGTGAGTGATAGCGATAGTAGAAACGCTGAAAGCTGGTCACCAAACTTCTCTGTAGCCGAGTCAGCCATTGTTCTCACAGTTGTTGCTAAAAAAACTTACGCCGAGCTCATCTGCCAGCAGCAGCCACAGGCAACTTCTAGAGAGAAGAAGAGTGGCCTGGTGGAGCTCAACGTTCCATTCGACACGCCACACGCAGCAATGCAGTTCTTGCTGCAGGCGGGGGAGCGCGTTGTTCTAGAAGACCCGAAGGACATTAAAAAAGAATTCATTTCCTGGCTGAAAGAAGTAAACAAGGGGAGCACACCTTCAACTGAAGGACTCGTCTTCTCAGAGCCGGAGCGCTCAGATGTTCTGGGCCAAACATTGCTACTTCTTCACGCGGTGTACGCAAGCCCCGAAGGTTTAACCGTTGGTGAACTTTCAAGCCGCTTTGCCATGGACCCAGCGGACGTACGTCGCATTATGGACCGTCTTTTCACACTCGAGATTTTTGATGGCTCAAATAACTTTCCGGCCCACATCACGAGAATTGATGATGAAGATGATGAGGATCCAGACTCGCTTGAAATTCTCTATCTACCTGAAACAGATAATGGAACCCAGTTGCCAAATTCGCTTATGTGGCGCGACGTCTTTGAGCTCAACGTGGCGCTTCGTGAAGCGACCAGGGTCTATTCAGACAGCGCAATCCTCTCGGCGATAGACAAGTTGGAAGAAGCCAGTGGCGTTTATCTTGGCGCAGAATCAAGTGGCGTTGAAGCCTTTATCCCGGAGATAACTGACGCCGTAAATAACAAGAAACAGATAACAATTCTCTACACCCCAGGTCAGTCTGATGAAACTCGCGAAAGAGCGATTGAACCACGAGACATCAAACGCCTAAATGGACACACCTACATTCGTGCCTACTGCACAACAAGCGAAGGATGGCGAACATTTCGCGTTGACCGCATTAGCGCAGTGCTCTCTACGGCTCAAGTAGTTCAGCAACGAGTAAAAGATGTTGAAGAAAATTGGTTGACACAGATTGGTTCTGGTGGCGAAGAAGTCATTGTCTTTGTTGATGCGAATTCCAGGTGGTTGTTCGAGCCACTTCCAGGTGCTCGTTGGGCCGTCACCAAAAATGATGAGAGCGCAGTTATGTTCAGAGTTTCTGATGAAGAGTTCTTAAATAACCTCATGTTGCAGGCTGGACCTGGTGCTCGAGTGTCAACACCTAAGTTCGAAAAAGCAGGACACCAGCTCGCTAAACGGATACTGAAGAACCTGTAAGGCGAAAAATAGCGTTTTCAGGTCAAATATCTAAATATTTATTTTTTGCTCGGCTTGGTGCTCAGAGGATGTTTTTTAGTCGAATCAAAGAGCAAATTCGCTCCTTTTCTGCGGGACTTTGACATCAATTGCAGCACGTCATCCTTAGTTGAAGTGATGACACAAGAATGTTCGCTCATCAGGAGATTTGGGATGATTATGGAGCTTGTTTTACCACTCCTACTGGGCCCTAAAACGAGTGTTGAACGCTCAGCGCCACTCGACACATCTCCTAATTCACTGCGACCAAAATATATTCCACGATTGAATTCCATGACATACAACTGTCGAAATAAAGTCTTAAATGCTTGACATTGGTGTGAAAACATAGTGAACTTTATTTTGTCCTTCTGCGGAGGAGGCCAAAGAAGT
>CAIKFN010000161.1 GCA_903826715.1 uncultured Actinomycetes bacterium | reverse complement strand
TGCTTCACTGCAAGGTCACTGTCATCAAAAGTGTCGTGGAAGTTAACTTCGTCGTACTGACTGAGCCTCACTATGCGGTCAATAAACCTGGCACAGCCTTCAATAACGTCTTCAGTCTGCTCAGTCCAGTCAACATCATCGGCTGGTGGTCCAACAAAGAGGTGGAACAAACGAAGTCCGTCAGCGCCCACGCGGTCGTAGTACTTCTCAGGCGCAATCAGGTTGCCCTTGGACTTAGACATCTTTGAGCCGTCGAGGCGAATCATTCCCTGGGTAAAGAGTCGCTTAAAGGGTTCGCGTGGAAGTCCTGGAGCAATACCAACATCAACGAGAGCCTTTACGTAGAAGCGTGCGTAGAGCAAGTGCAAAATTGCGTGCTCGATGCCGCCAATGTACTGATCGACTGGCATCCACTTCTTAACTTGCTCAGGATCAAATGGCTTACCCGTAGTGAACGGATCAGCGAAACGAAGGAAGTACCAAGAAGAGTCAGTGAAGGTATCCATGGTGTCGGCTTCGCGTCGTGCCGGCCCTCCACAGTTGTGACAGGTGGTATTTCTAAAACCTTCGTGCGTTGCGAGTGGTGACTGACCACTCTTATCCATGTTCACGTCGTCTGGCGCCACCACAGGAAGTTGTTCTGCAGGAACAGGCAACATTCCGCACTTGTCACAGTAAATAATTGGAATTGGACACCCCCAGAAACGCTGGCGAGAAACGAGCCAGTCTCGAAGGCGGTAGTTGACCTTTACGAGTCCACTCGCCTTCTCTTCTAGAAACTTCGCAGCTGCCTTCTTCGCAGTTTCGACGTCCATTGCGTCCATGAACCCAGAGTTGATGTGAAGACCATCGCCTGAGTACGCACCATCTTCAAAGTCAGCTGGGGTCTCGATGGTTCGAACAATTGGAAGGCCGTGAACCTTAGCGAATGCGAAGTCACGCTCATCTTCTGCAGGAACGGCCATGATCGCACCAGTTCCGTACGTTCCAAGTACGTAGTCAGCAACGTACACCGGAACCTTTTCATTATTAAAAGGATTGATGACGTAACTACCGGTGAAGGCACCACGCTTGTCGAGTCCGGCTCCCGCATCTGAAGACGCAGTGCGCTCAAGTTCACTCGCGGCATTAGCGCGTTCTATGAGTGCCTGGACGTTGGCGCGCTGGTCATCTGTTGTCAGTTCGCCAAGAAGTGGATGCTCAGGAGCAACAACCGCGTACGTGACACCAAATCCAGTGTCGGGGCGAGTTGTAAAGACGCGTAGACCCTTAGAAGGGTCACTCGCGAGTGCGAGTTCAAATTCAACACCTTCAGATCTTCCAATCCAGTTTCGCTGCATTGTTTTTACGCGCTCTGGCCACTCAAGTGTGTCAATGTCATTAAGAAGTTCTTCGGCGTAGTCGGTGATCTTAAAGAACCACTGTTCAAGATTCTTTCGCTCCACTAGGTCTCCCGAGCGGTCACACGTTCCATCAGCGTTTACTTGTTCATTCGCGAGCACTGTTGCACACCCTGGGCACCAGTTCACTGGTGCATTTGCTCGGTACGCGAGTCCATTTTTGTAGAACTCAATAAAGATTGTCTGTGCCCACTTCATGTATTCAGGGTTGTGACTGAACACTTCTCGGCGCCAGTCATAGACAGCACCGAGGCGGTGAATCGAATTCTTAAGTTCCTTCATTCGCTCGTCAGTGAAGATGCGAGGGTGCGACCCCGCCTTAATGGCAGCGTTCTCTGCCGGGAGACCAAATGAGTCAAAGCCAAGCGGCGAAAGGACGGCTTTTCCGAGCATGGTTTGGTAGCGAACTAATAAGTCGCCAAATGTGTAGTTACGGACGTGGCCCTGGTGCGCTGCTCCCGATGGGTACGGGTACATACAAAGTGCATAAAAGCGCTCGCGAGGGTCATCGTTGTCGACTTGGTAGGTGCCCTCGGTCAACCAGCGTTCTTGCCACTTGGACTCAACGTGGGTTACATCAAAGGGACGGGCCATTTATACATTCTAGGGAAATTTGGGAAGCAGCCTGACCTCAGGACAGATAGATTCATTTCATGAAACCAATTCACCCATACCTCGACAACACAGGACGCG
>CAIKFN010000160.1 GCA_903826715.1 uncultured Actinomycetes bacterium | reverse complement strand
TGGTCACGACATCATCTTGCTAGGCGAGCGTGGACAAGCAAAGACCCGAATGATTCGCTCACTCGTTGAACTACTTGATGAATGGCTGCCAATCGTGCAGGGTTCTGAAGTTCGAGACGATCCATTCGCACCAATTTCTGCGTACGCAATTGAACTTGTCGCTGAAAAGGGTGACGACACACCTATCTCGTGGGTGCACCGTACACGCAGGTTCGCAGAGAAGCTTGCTTCACCAGACACATCAATGGCGGACCTCATTGGTGAAGTTGATCCCATCAAGGTTGCGGGAGGACTCTTCCTCGATGACCCTCGTGCGCTTTCATATGGACTCGTCCCTAAGTCGAACCGTGGCATCTTCGCAATGAACGAACTCCCTGACCTTTCAGAACGTATTCAGGTAGGACTTCTCAATGTTCTTGAAGAGCGTGACGTTCAGATTCGAGGGCACCTTGTTCGCCTCGACCTCGACGTGCTTGTTGTTGCAACCGCAAACCCTGAGGACTACACCAACCGTGGTCGACTTATTACGCCGCTGAAGGACCGTTTCGGTTCACAGATCCGCACGCACTACCCATATGAAATCTCAACAGAAATTGAGATCATCAAAATGGAAGCGAAGCTACCAACGTCACCTAAGCCAATTGTGGTCCCTTGGTTTATTGAAGACATTGTCGCTCGTGTAAGTCACGTGGCACGTAAGAGCCACGTCATTAGTCAGCGTTCAGGTGTATCAGTGCGACTTTCAATCGCGAACTATGAGACGGTTATTGCTAATGCGCTGCGACGCACACTTCGAACAAATGACGAAACAGTCGTCCCTCGGGTGAGCGACCTTAGCGCGATGGTCCAGTCAACGCAGGGCAAGATCGAATTTGACACCATGGACGATGGTGACTCTGACCAAGTTATTGCGGCACTCGTAGCACTTGCAGTTCGCCAGTGCTTCTCAGAAACCGTATTGCTCGAAGAAGCACCACTCATTGTTGAGTCATTCAACGACGAAGTAATTGTTCATACTGGTGATGATCTTCCAGACCAGGATTACCTAAATGTTCTAGCTGCCATGCCAGCTCTAGCTGGACCAGTTGCTCGTGTAGCTGGTCCTAACGCCAGCAGCGGAGAAATAGCAGCAGCGACAGAGTTCATCTTGGAAGGTCTCTACCTAACAAAGCGTCTCGCGAAGGATGCATCTGGAGCGCGAGCGCTCTACCGCTCAAGGAATCGTTAGTGGCAGTTCGTTACGGTTTTCGTCGCTTTGGTGATGACGATGACTTTGACGACCTCGATTCCGATGAGTTACTTCGTCTTCTCGCCGACGACTTCATGGAAAATGGCGACCTAGAAGAAGCCATGGAACGGCTGCTGCGCAGTGGTTTTGAGACAAAAGATGGCGAGCGTGTACAAGGTCTTCGTGAACTCCTAGAACGAACTCGCCAGAAGCGCCGTGAACTTGAAGAGCAAGCAGATCCGGACGGTGAGATGCAGCGTTATCGCGACTGGCTCGATGAGATTGAGTCAATTGAAGGTGATGAACTTGAAGAACTTCTGTCAGAAGCCGAGGCCTCCGATGATGAGCGTCGTAAAGAAGTTACGCGAGACCTCGTAGAGCAGAAAAAGATGCAGCAAGACCTCATGAGCGACAAACTCTCTGAGCGGCTCGGTAATTATCAGAATTACGACTTTGTCTCTAGTGAAGCTCGTGAACAGTTTGAACAGCTCATGAACGAGCTCAAAGAAGATGTTCTAAATACGTACTTTGAGCAGAGTAAAGAGATGATGGGCAATCTTGACCCAGAACAACTTGCTCGAACGAGAGAGATGATGGACGCACTCTCAAAGATGATTGAGCAAGACCGCGCTGGAGAGCCGCTTGATCCATCTTTCGAATCATTTATGGAAAAGTTTGGTGACTTTTTTCCTGGTGCCGAGACACTTGAAGACGTCATTCGTGCAATGGCAGAACGAGCTGCTGCTGCTGAAGCAATGTTTAATTCACTCTCTGGTGAGCAACAGGCGGAACTTCGCGCCATGTTTGCCCAAATGATGGAGGACATGGATCTGAACTTCTCCATGAACCGACTTGTTTCAAACTTGCGCCAAGCAACTCCCGACATTGACTGGAATCGAGCACATCGCATGCGCGGGGAAAATGGCTCCTCATTCGCTGACGCCGCATCAGCCGCAGAGCAGCTCGGTGAGCTTCGTGGTTTAGAAGATTTCCTGAGTCAATCGAACCCTGCTCAAGGACTGCCAGAAGTCGATGTGGAGTCAGTTCGTCGAAACCTTGGCGACGACGCAGCCCGTCACGTTCAGCGCCTTCAAAAGGCGCTGAAGGGCCTTAAAGACAAAGGATTTATTGACCGTAGTGGAAAGAAAATGGAACTCACCGCAAAAGGTGTGCGCCAGATTGGCCAGCAAGCCTTGAAAGACCTCTTCGCCCAGTTAAAAGATTCTCCAACTCTTGGAGCTCACCGCGAGGCGACTGTCTCTCGAGGCGGTGATCGTGAAGAAACGTCTAAGCCTTGGGAGCCAGGCGAGCCCTTATCGCTCAACCTGTCGAAGACTCTACGCAATGCTATTTTCCGCCAAGGCCCTGGGACTCCAGTGAAATTGCACCATGACGACTTTGAAGTAGAAGAATTTGAATCGACTAAAAAAGCTGCCACGGTCTTTGCCATTGACCTCTCACTCTCTATGGCCATGCGAGGCAATCTCGTGCCCGCTAAGAAGATGGTCCTTGCACTCACGCAACTAATTCGTTCAAAGTACCCACGTGACTTCTGTGCGGTAGTGGGTTTTGGTGAGATGGCTAGTGAACTAAAAATTGAAGACATCCCTGCACTCACAATTGACTATGCGTACGGAACAAACCTGCAGCACGCCTTGGCGCTGAGCCGACACTTGATGCGAAACGAGAAGGGTGAGAGGCAGATTGTTGTCGTGACCGACGGAGAGCCAACAGCTCACTTAATGGAAAATGGGGAACCATTTTTCTCGTGGCCTCCGGTGCACGAAACCTTGCAAAAGACGATGGCTGAGGTGCTGCGCTGCACGAAAGCCGGCATTGTTATAAACACCTTTGCGCTCGATATTGAGCGCAGCCAATTCCCATTTGTCGAGCAGATCTCAAAGGTAAATGGGGGCAGGACGTTCTATACCTCCGTCGATGAGCTTGGCTCTTATGCTCTCGATGACTTCGTTAGGAACCGCCGAGCAGGTTAGTAAAATAGCCTTTTATCAGGGATTTCTTAATTCTGATTTGCAATTCTCCCAAAACCCAGTAACAATGACATCGTTGTAATTACAACAGTGGCGTACGTTACAAATTCGAGGAGCAATTCATGGAAATAGTAGACATCATGAGCGGTATGGAAGATCGTGGTTGGCAGTCTCGTGCGAACTGCATGGGCGTTGACCCAGACTTGTTCTTCCCAGAACGCGGTGCATCTACCCGTGAAGCAAAAGAAGTGTGCCGTGGTTGTGTTGTAAAAGATGACTGCCTTGAATACGCACTCGACAATGGTGAGAAGTTCGGCATCTGGGGCGGAATGTCAGAGCGCGAACGTCGTCGCCTTCGCCGTGCACGTGCAATTGAGCGCCGCGCTCAAGCAGGCTGATTATTTACAGCGAACTTCAATAGTCGCTTCGTGACTAAGGCCAAGTTGCTCTAAGCGACTCGGATCTTCACTAGAAACTACTGAACTAGGACATAGCCCAACTAATTCACAATGGTGAATAGTTTCTAATCCCTCTAGTTGCATTGCAACTCGATCAAAAACTTCCGACGGTTTTACAACGTCTAGTGCAATGAGATTGCAACTCACCTGGACGTGCTCACCAACAACAAACGCCAGAGTTCTCACCTCTAGAGTTCTGACGTTTGTCGCGATTTGTTGTGCCCGCTCGAGAGTGCAGCCACTAAGGCAAATGTTCCACGCGAGCAGCACAGGCCTCTGCCCCATGGCGACGGCTCCAAATAGTGGATGGGGAGTTGGTGGCCCGAAGTCAGGCTCAAGGCCTTTAAAAGCAGACTTTCGTATCTCCGGTAACGAGCGAGTTGCACCATACAGAAATACCGGCACTGTGAATGCTTCACTTAGCCACTGGGCAGTTTCATCACGCATAGATACGGCCTTGGCAACATCTTCACCATCAAGTGCGACAAATGGAACTACATCAACCACTCCGAAGCGAGGGTGAACACCTTGGTGGTCTATAAGTGTCAAGCATTGGTAACACGCGGTTATGAAATGCTTAACGTCATACAGCAGCTGATCTGCGTTATTGATAAGCGTGAATACTGAGCGATTGTGAATTGAGTCACTATGAACATCACGTAGTGATACACCAGCGCTACTGGCGAGGTCGTTGAGCACCTCGACGTTGGTACCTTCAGAGATATTTATGACGCACTCGAACACAATGTGTTCAGGTTACCTAGGCGCTCAGGCTGCGCTGCGCCCTTCCGAGCTTGCGCCGTTCACGCTCGCTTTTGCCACCCCAAATTCCGTGGTCTGCGTTCATTTCAATGGCGTATTCCAGGCACTCAACTTTTACGAAGCATTGCTCACATATACGCTGGCAAGCAATTACGCCCCGTCCTTCTTGGGGGAAGAAGAAGTCACTTGGATAATCGCGACATTTACCAAGGCGCATCCACTCAGTATTAAGTGAAAGTTGCTTACGTGTCATAACCACAAATTACGGGTAGAAAAGTCAAGTAAACCCATTTAAACCGTTACTTACGTCACTTCATTTAGTGTATTTAGGCCTAATTCAATCTCTTTAGAAGAACTTGGATTAAGTCAGTAGAATGGTTATCCAGCAGTTCACTTAAAAGGAGCATCGTGAGTCAGATTCCTGCCGCCGATACAGTAGAAGCCGTAGACCCAGTTGGTCACGTCCAGGTGATCTACCTAGGACCAATTGCCCCTCACTGGGAGTGCCGCATGGTGTTTGGTGACGAAGAGCAGATTCAAGCTTTCGTAGATCGCATCGACGCACGTCTTCGTTTTCTTCCTCCACATGACCCACAGTTCCGCCGTAACCGCGAGCGCGTAAACCGCGACGCAGAGCGTGAGAATCTGCTTGTTGAGTGGAACCTCGGGTACGAAGAAGAGGCTTAAGCCAACGGCGAGTTTGTAACTCGCTCGTACCACGCAAGTGGTTCATCAAGTTCAGCTGCTGATGGAAGTCCATCAACGCGAAGAAGTGCGTCAAATACCTTGAGTGAATATTCGCGTTGAATCGTTGCAACAAACTCCGCCGCTTTTTCGTGGTGTGGCCCTTGCGTTGAAATACCAAAGAGCGCTGCCGCTGCATCTTCTCCTCGCGCATCGCTTCGACGATGCCTTTTGTACGCCTCGGTGAGTGGGGCGTGCGGGCCCATGATGACTTCGGTGATCTCGTCTGCTGCGGCGACAAAGAATGCACTGAGCACACTGGTTGCTGCATTGATTGCCCGGTTGGCAACAGTTTCGGCGGGCATTTCAATTCCGTCGAGAAGTGCTTCTGGGTTGCCCATCATTGAAGCCATGTCTTCAGGGTTAATTATTGAAGTGAGCTTGCTCATAATGTCACCTTGAGCCTGCGTCGACTCTGTCACCGTGTCTATGAGCAGTGCGCGCAACGCGTCACCAACACCGGGCTGGGAGAGGACTAACGAAGCAATGAACTCTTGGGCAATTGCGAAGCAGTAGACCTGATCGCGATCGAGACTCCAGTCTTCGGCGAACTGCTTCAAGTTATTTACAACGAGTAACCGATCATTGTTTGCTCGCGGCAGCGGTAGCACTGCTAGGGACCACGCGCGTTCAGAAAAGTGACCCGCAACACTGCCAATCTGAAATCCTGCAAAGAGTGGTCCAAGAGCTTGAGTCATTTGAGCCATCATTGGATTTGCAGCAACCAGTTCAGAACTAAGCGTTGGGGGATTGGTAACAATCGGTTCGAGGTGTCCACGCCACTGCGCAAGTGCCGCCTGTGTCAGTGCAGTTCGGTTTAGTGCAGTGACAACTGGCTCACTGGGCACACCAAAAAGAGCGTCAATGTGACGGCCAATGAGGGGACTGAGTTCTTCTAATCGCTGTCGTTCAGCAGGGAGTGGATTTGGATCGCCGTCTTGTCCGCGTGCAATGTTTAAGGCGAGCTGTGTCGCGGTGTCGAACCACGCGTTTGGTCCCTGTTGGCCAAGCATCGAGAAGATGTCGCCGAACATTCCGCCAAAGCCCTCAAGGGGATTATCACTCACTTCTCTAATTTAGGGCGAAGTGTGTCCAATGCGACCTAGCATTGTGACCTATGGCTTCAGACGTCGCAATCGATATAGGAACGTCGTTTACCCGTCTAGCGACCGCTGAACGTGGTGTTTTATTTAATGAACCAACAATCGTGGCGATTGATACAAATTCTGGTGATGTTGTCGAAGTTGGCTATGGCGCGAAAGATGCGGTGTCACGCACGTCACGTCACGTAGTCGCGTTTCGTCCTCTGGCTCAAGGGGCGACAATTGACTTTGACGTTACCGCGCGACTCATTTCTGGTCTTTTTCGGCGAACAGGACTTTCAAAGCTCAGCCGGGCACGTGTGGTTATGAGCGTGCCAACACTCGCAACACCAATTGAACGACGCGCATTACGCCAAGCAGCAATTCAAGCAGGCGCACGAGAGGTGAGCATGGTTGAAGCACCAATCGCCGCCGCCATTGGTCTTGGAATGCCTGTCCAAGATCCTGTGGGATCTGCAGTGGTTGTGCTTGGTGGTGGCGCGTCAGAAGCATCGATTATTTCTCTAGGAGGCATAGTTAGCTCAAGCTCACGTCGCCTTGGTGGTTCAGATTTAGATCTCGCCATCGCAACAGCTCTTCGACAGCATTACTCAATTGTTGCTTCACCCGAGATAGTAGAGACGCTGAAGTGCAATCTCGGTTCTGCGCTTGGCTACAGCCATGGAATGAATCAGCGAATCCTTGCTCGAACAGTTGATCAAGGTAAACTTATTGAGCTTGAAGTTGATGCCACGGTCATCAACAACGCAATAGTAGAAGTACTCGCCACAACAGTTCGAATGATTCAAGACTGTCTCGGTGATGCACCACCAGACCTTTCACAAGACGTCAGTTCAAACGGACTTGTCTTGGTGGGTGGCCACGCACAACTCAGTGATTTCGCAGAACTGATTGCTAATGCGACTGGTGTTGAAGTTGAGGTCTCGGCTACTAGCGACTTACGAGTTATTGAGGGGCTACAGCTGTGCCTCGAAGAAATGTCGTCGCTACATTCGCTCTTTCGAAGTGCTGAGCGTTAATCATTTTCTTCCCGGCCTAACTGGCTCACCGCTGCACGAACTTGCCAGTCTCGATCTTCACTAGCTTTTTCGAGTGCAGCATCGATGTCGGGACCTTCAAAATTTGAAAGAGCAACAATTGCTCGGCGACGAACAGGCGGCTTATCTTCGAGCGCACCCAAGATGGTGCTTCGCGCTCGGTCATCTCCAATTGCCCCTAAGGCCGCAACGGCTGATTCACGACATCGTGCGTCGTCGTGTGAACTTGCAATTGCGCAGAGTGCCTCAACGCTAGGTATGTAGAGATGTTCGCCAAGTGCAAATACTGCACCGTCAACAACCAACGCATCACCGTCGCTTAAAAGTCCAAGAATCTGCTCAAGT
Organism: uncultured Actinomycetes bacterium; assembly: GCA_903826715.1. Taxonomy (GTDB): domain Bacteria; phylum Actinomycetota; class Acidimicrobiia; order Acidimicrobiales; family RAAP-2; genus RAAP-2. Next base: position 7,284 of record CAIKFN010000160.1, on the reverse strand, counting down.
AAATTAGTATCGTGCAGCTCTTGATGGGCAAACAGATTGAGTGCTTCGCGTCGCACTTCAACGTCAGCGTCACTGAACGCATGTGACCAATTCTCAGTACTAAGTACGTTTTGTCGCGCACCTGCGCGTAACGCTAAAACGCGCTGGCGTGCGTTAGATGCCGTGAGACCGGTTGTTATTGTTTCGAGATACTGAGCACCTTGAGCGAATCCGGCTCTAAGTAGCGACTCTTCAAAGGAGTCCGGTATCGTGGGTTCATTACTTTGCACGAACCCATTCCACCATCTTCTAAGCGCCGCCGCCGCCACTTAGCGCCCTTGATCACAGCAATTGTGGTTATTTCTACGATCGCCATCTTGCAACACATAAATACTTCGCAATATGCAATAACCCCTGGGCAGGCAACACCAATTGCACCACTTGTGAAGATTCACGGAATGGCGACACAACCGCATCCGGACAAAATTGAACTAGTTGATGTGTATTTGCAACAACTCTCAGTGTGGCAGTGGATTGGTGCACAGTTTCAGTCACACATTGAATTCCTTCCGGCAAGTGAACTCGTTACACCAGGTCAACCAACGAGTGAGCTTGCTCCTCAGGGATACCTCGAAATGAGTGACTCAAAACAAGCAGCTGAGGTCGCCGCATTCAGTGCACTCGGATTTAAAGTCCCCGGCACACCAACTGGCGCACTCATAACTGGCATCAACTACCCATCACCTGCGTGGAGTGCAAATGTACAAGTTGCTGATCAGATTGTTGGAGTGAACACTGCCAAGGTCACTTCAACGTGCAGTCTGATTAGCGAAATGCACAAATACTCACCAGGTCAAAAGGTTGAGATCACTATTGCAAAATCTCACATTTCTAATACTGGTGTCATCACGTGGTCCAGCGAAAAGTCAGTTTTAATGAAACTTATAAAGTCTCCAAGTTATCTAGTTCAATCTGGATGTCCTGGTGTCAGCGGCGCAAACAAGGCATGGATCGGAATTTCAGTTGAAGATGCTGCGTCTTACGTGTTTCCGGCGCAGGTTGCAATTAATACCAATTACATTGGTGGACCATCTGCAGGCTTATCAATGACACTTATGCTTATTGACGAACTCAGTCGCGGATCGCTTACTAATCACAAACTCATCGCCGCCACGGGGACAATCAGCGCAAATGGTGACGTAGGTGAAGTTGGTGGGGTAGCGCAAAAGACGGTTGCGGTTTATAACTCGGGTGCTCGTGTTTTCCTTGTTCCAAAGGGTGAGGTTGCAACTGCGCAAAAAGTGCATGAGCCAGGGCTTCGCATAATTGGCGTCTCAACCCTTGACCAGGCGCTTGGTGCGTTACATAAATTGGGTGGTGCATTGCCAATTCCCTTGACTCAAGCCAAGTAAGACCAACTTTCCCCATAAAAAGCCGTAGTCTTGTAGGGATATGGACGAACGTCGAAAGCTCTCAACAACGCGTCAATCATCGGCGGAAATCGTAAGGGTCAATTTTACAACCCTACGAAAAGGCGGAGTTGACCCTAATGAGGTGCGGCTACACCTTGAAGCAGTTGCTCGAGAGATGTCGCTACTTGAAAACAGGCTCCAAGAAATCCAGGGGCAACTCTCTGAAGCTCAGCGTCGTGCCGCAAACCCAACATTCGATGAGTCAACACTCGCAAGCGCTTTAGGAACACAGAGTGCCGCAATTCTTCGTGCGGCTCACGAAGAAGCTGCACGCGTTATGAGTGAATCACAAGAACGCAGTACGCAATTATTCACTGAAAGCCAACAGCGCAGTGCACAACACCTCATTGAAGCCCAAGAACGTGCACTAGCGCTCATCACCGAGGCTGAAGCATCTGCAAGCCAACTTGACGCTGATGCTCGTGCTGGTGCAGAGCGACTTATTGACTCAGGCAAACTCAACAGTGACGCACTCGTTGAGCGTGCACGTGAGCAGGGTAAAGCAATTCTCGAGCAGTCAAACGAAGCTCGCAAGACCGTACTGAATGACTTGGCTGTAAAGCGCAAGGCATTGCACATGCAAATTGATCAACTCCGTGCAGCTCGCGACTCGCTGATCTCTTTTGTGACGGCTGTTGGCGGACAAATTGAAGGTGTGCTTTCAAATCTCAATACGTCCGACGAAGCGGCGAGGTCTGCGGCACTTGAGGCGCTACGACTACGCGCTCCATCGCCAGAGCCAACTGAAGAGGAATTGCTTTCAGGTACTCCACTTCGACTAGTGCCTGACGCCACACTGGCCCCGGCCCCGGACACGTCAATTGCTCCAAAGCAGAGGGCACGCAAAGCCACCAAGTCACCAGTGAATAATGATGGATCGCTACTAGAAGATGACCCGTCTGGAACCGATGTTGTAAATGAGATATTCGCTCGTCTTCGCAAAGCCACACTCGAAGAGCGAGGAGCTACGGCTCCGGCACCTGCTGTAAAGAAGACAACTTCGTCCAAGCCACCCACCGCAACCGGAGAACTCTTTCAACGTCGTGATGATGCGCTGAATGATTCACTAGACGCGCTGACTAAAAAAGTTAAAAGATCATTACAAGATGATCAGAACGTCATGCTTGACCGCCTCCGCGGGGTGCAGGGCATGATTACAACTGAGCTCGAAGATGAACACGAGCAGCGCGCCAGGTACGCCGATGCATCAATGGAATCACTGGTGGAGGCGGCTAAGGCTGGTATTGCGTTTGCAAAAACAGAATCTGGTGCAACAGGTGGTTCCGTCGACAAGAACGCGATTAAAGAGTTTTCTGCTGACTTAGCGGTCACAATTGTTCTCGCGCTTCGAAAGAGAATTACTGGCGATACTGTTGGTGACGGAGCTGAGCGCGCGAATGCTGCATACAAAGAATGGCGTGGTGCACGAGTCGAGCGCCTCTGCACTGACGCTGCACGACGTGCGTTTCATTTAGGCATTGTGAGCGCCGCCCAGGGCGGACAGGTTCGTTTCTACGTATCGCCAAATGATGCATCGTGTGACGCATGTGCTAGTGATTCGCGTGCCGGTGAAGTTCAGGCTGGCAAGACATTCCCATCAGGTTCCAAGCACCCTCCGCTACATGCGGGCTGCGCTTGTGCCGTAGTTCCCGTCTGAATTTCGACCTAGGCTGGCTACGTGCGTAGCCCAACAGATGTCCCATCGAGTCCTCGTCGCCTTTCCTTCGCTTCACGTCGATTTTGGATTGGCCTCGCCGTTGCAATTCTGCTCATAGGTTTTACATCGCTCCATAGTCTGGCGGTTTTTTGGACCGATCAAATGTGGTTCTCCCAGGGTGGTTTTGGTTCAGTCTTCTCCAAACTTCTCGTCATCAAAACTGGTCTATTTCTTGTCTTTGGTCTTGTATTCTTCGCACTCATGTGGGGCAACTTGCTACTTACCAACAAATTTGGTGCACGAGTGTTGTCCTTCGAACCTGAAGATGAAGTCATTCGTAGGTTTCAAAATGTGGTGCGTCCGTATGCTCGTCGTATCTATGCGGGGATTGCAGCGCTCATGGCGCTTGTTGCCGGGTTCAATGCAACGAGCCAGTGGAATGCGTATCTGCTGTTTTCACACGCAAAATCGTTTGGCACGACTGATCCGTTATTCCACAAGGATGTCAGTTTCTACGTAATGACGTTGCCTTTCCTTAGTTTCATTGTTACGTGGTTGATTGTTGCTCTCGTCGTTGTCCTTTTGGTTACTACGGTTTTTCACTATCTCAACGGTGGTATTCGTGCCACACGAGTCACACCACGTGTATCTCCTCAAGTAAAAGCACACCTGTCAGTGATTGGAGCGGGCATTGCACTACTGAAGGCTGCTGGATACTTGATCGCGAAATACGAGCTTGTTAATTCAACAAATGGTTTCGCTCAAGGTGCTGGCTACACAGACGTACACGCACGCATGCCTGCACAAACGATTCTCTTTGTTTTGTCACTTGCCTGTGCAGTTATTTTGTTAGTGAATGTTCGCTCACGAGGTTGGTCACTTCCAGCAGTCGCAGTTGGACTATGGGTTTTTGTATCACTCGTAATCGGCGTGCTCTATCCAACAATCCTTCAGGCTTTGAAAGTAAGCCCTGCCCAGCAGACACTCGAGGCCCCATACATTTCAAGAAACATTGCTGCAACACGAACGGCGTTTGCTATTAACAACGTTCAGTTCCATAACTTCGCCGGCTCGCCAACAGTTTCAACTAATGAGATAAAGAACGCTTCTGCCACGCTGAGCAACATTCGACTATGGGACCCTGCGAGTGAGATTGCACTTACTTCAGTCACGCGCCTGCAATCAATCCGCTCGTATTACAACTTCACCACGCTGTCTGTCGACCGCTACATGATTAATGGAAAATTGACACCAGTACTTATTGGAGCTCGACAGTTAAATCAGGCGTCACTGCCTTCTCCAAGCTGGGTTAATACTCACCTTCAGTACACCCACGGTGTTGGTGCCGCAGTAATCGCTGCTAACGCACAGAACGCAGATACTGGTAATCCAATTTTCGACGTTACAAATGTTCCCCCTGTTTCTTCTAATGGAATGCCAACGCTTACGAACGCTGGTATTTATTTTGGTCTGAATGATCCCGGTTGGATTGTTGCAAATACCAAGCAAGCTGAACTTGACTATCAAGTCACTTCAGGCGCTAACGCAGGTCAACCGGTGGAAACTCACTACGCCGCAAAGGGTGGAGTTGCCGTCGGAAGTATCTTTAGCCGCCTGGCGTTCGCCCTACGCCTTGGTGACTTTAACTTCTTGATTTCGAATCAGATCACGCCAAAGAGTCGGGTATTGTTCACTCGCGATGTCGTGCAAATGGCACAAAAGGTTGCACCATTCCTTACGTTGGATTCACAGCCGTACGCCGTGATTGCCAATGGTTCTGTTCAGTACGTCCTTGACGGTTACACGACTACTGATCAGTACCCCTACAGCCAAAATGCAAACAATCTGAATGTGAACGAGGGTGGACTTCCGGGTAGCTTCAACTACGTACGTAATTCGGTGAAGGTTGTAGTTGATTCGTACACCGGAAAGATGACGTTCTACGCAATGAATCCGAAGGATCCAATTCTGCAGTCCTACAGTGCTGCATTCCCTGGAATGTTCAAGCCCCTTAGCCAGATGCCAACAGCAATAACTGATCACTTGCGTTACCCATCTGACCTCTTCAGCGTGCAGGCAGCGACACTTGGCCACTACCACATCACAAATCCAAGTTCTTTCTACTCAGCATCAGACAAGTGGGCCATCTCTCCAACAACGGGTGCTGGCTCTCCTGGACAGACGCTTGCTCAGACTGTGCAAACTGACGCGAACGGAAACATAGTTTCTTCGTCACTTTCACCAATGAATCCAATCTTCCAAGTTGGCTCATTGCCATTTGCTAACAAACAGCAACTGCTCGAAACGTTGGCCTTTGTTCCATCGGGCAACTCTTCAACCGTGCAGGGCCTCACTGCGTTCATGATTGCAACGAGTGACGCCAGTGACTACGGAAAACTAAACGTCTACGTGACCCCACGTGGAACGTCGGTGCTTGGTCCGGTCCAAGCTGACTCTGAAATTCAACAGAACTCCATAGTTTCTTCAATCACGACACCACTTGACCAACACGGCTCAACAGTGCTGCTTGGAAACACAATGATGGTGCCGCTTGATAAGAGCATTCTTTACATACGTCCAATGTATGTAACAAGCTCTTCGAACCCACTGCCACAACTGAAGTACATGATTGCTGTGTTCAACCAAAATGTCGCAATTTCTCCAACGCTAAGTGGCGCCTTGTCGCAAGTACTCGGAGGAACAGTGTCTGGTGGCACAACGTCGCCAACGACTCCAAGCTCGGGCGGTTCAGGATCTACAAAGACCGGCGGAACTGCTGCTTCGTATCTAAAGCAAGCCGCTGCAGATTACGCGGCTGCTCAAAGCGCACTTTCAGCAGGCAATCTTGGCCAGTACCAAAGTGACGTGAACGCTATGAATCAGCAGTTAACGCTGGCTCAGAATGCGCTGAACGGCAAATAACAATTGGACTGGTTGTTTGGTTCGTTGTAGAATAGAAACTCACCACGACGCGGGGTGGAGAAGCACGGTATCTCGTCGGGCTCATAACCCGAAGATCGCAGGTTCAAATCCTGCCCCCGCCACCAAGGCAGTAACTAATGAACGTCAAGACCCCAGGAATTTCCTGGGGTCTTGTTGCGTCCGGTAACGTGTAACTACCCCCATCGGAAGGTTTCGCCATGAGTGAGTCCACGATTATTTACACCCATACTGATGAAGCACCTGCCTTGGCGACATATTCTTTGCTACCCATTGTTGCTGGCTTCGCACGAACAGCAGGGGTGAGTGTTACAACACGCGATATTTCCTTGGCGGGTCGTATCCTGGCCACTTTCCCAGATTTTCTCCTCGAAGCTCAGCGAATTGCTGACGATTTGGCAGAGCTGGGTGAGGAAGTAAATCGTCCTGAAGCGAACATTATTAAATTGCCCAACATCTCCGCCTCAGTTCCACAGCTCAAAGAAGCCATCGCAGAACTACAGAGTCAAGGATTTGCTGTTCCCAACTACCCAGACGAGCCGTCGACTGATCAGGAAAAAGAAATTCTTGCTCGCTACAAAAAGATCTCTGGATCGGCCGTGAATCCAGTTCTTCGTCAAGGGAACTCGGATCGCCGTGCGCCGTTATCAGTGAAGAATTACGCCAAGAGTCACCCTCACTCCATGGGGGCGTGGTCAGCTGAATCAACAACGCGCGTCGCTCACATGTCGACAGGAGATTTCTACTCCAACGAAGAGTCACTCACTATGGCGAGCGCGGACAGCTTGACAATAGAACTTATCGACGCTCAGGGATCCGCGACTACTTTGCGTGCTCCACTAGTAGTTAAGGAAAGCGAAGTAATCGACGCCACCAAAATGGACGTTGCGGCACTACGAACTTTCTTGAGTGACCAGATTGCAACAGCGAAAAATCTTGACGTTCTCTTTTCGGTGCACCTGAAAGCCACCATGATGAAGGTGTCAGATCCAATCATGTTTGGTCACGTCGTGACTTCCTTCTTTCCCACAACTTTTGCGAAGTATGGCGAGCAACTAGTCAGTGCGGGACTGCGTGCGAACGACGGTCTCGCAGGAATATTTGCCGGACTTGACGCATTGTCGAATGGTGCTGAGATTCGTGCAAGTTTCACTCAGGAACTGGCGAGTGGTCCAGCCCTTGCCATGGTTGATTCCTCTAAGGGAATCACCAATCTGCACGCGCCGAACGACGTGA
>CAIKFN010000159.1 GCA_903826715.1 uncultured Actinomycetes bacterium | reverse complement strand
TGGTCACTTCTTGCAAGAAGACAAGGGCGAAGAAATCGCAAACTTGATGCTTGCGTTTATTGCCAAGAACTAGAAGTAGTTCTCTCCGAGAGCTTCACTCCAGGGGGCGACTTTAAGGTCGCCCTTTGGAACGCTCCAGCGAAATACTGGTTTGATATCGAGCACTGGTGTGCCGTCAATACCGTCTAGCCCGCGCACTGTTATTGAACGCTCGTTTACTGACTTGATTGCAACCGTTGTTAGAAGAATACGATTTGGGCGGTCCTTGTTACGCTGCGCAAAAATTCCAACATCTGGCCAGTCAGTGTTGCCACGAGGGTGACGGTGCCAGGGCCCTGGTGGGACGTCTTCAGCCCAGTCGGCGAAGAATACGACTTCGATATGCGAGAAGTCTGAGAGTCCCTTCAAGGCCTCTGAGGGGACGTCTTGGGCGAGTTCAATGGTGCTTTCGATGTCGTCCCAATTGTCGTCAAGAGCCTCACTGCGGTCGTTGCGGATATATGCGACTGGTCTAACAATGTGTTCCATTCACCTAATCTAGTGAAGCAATCGAGCTCTGGGGGTATCGTGTACTTTCCTAGAAGCAACTTGAAAGATATATGGCAGAACTGACTTTTACATACGGAACAATGGCGGCTGGAAAGTCCACCTTGGCGCTACAGCTCTGCTGGCAACTTCGTGAAAACAGGAGCGACATCGCGCTGTGGACATTTGGTCAGCGCAGCAATAATGGCAAAATTACAAGTCGAATTGGTATTGAGGCTGATGCTGACGCCATTGAAAATGGCGAAGATCTAACCCCTCGCATTAAGAAGCTCCTCGCCGAGGGGATAAAAATCCTCGTAATCGATGAGGCACAGTTCGCAAGCAAAGAACAAATCGACCAGCTTGGACAACTAGTCGACGACGACGACGTTGATGTACATGCGTTTGGTTTATCAGCTGACTTTCAACTGAATTTATTTCCTGGCTCGGCACGTCTATTTTCGATCGCCGACGTCGCGCGTGAGCTTCCGCTCACCTCAACCTGTTGGTGTGGAAATAAAGGTCGATGCAACGCCCGCGTCGTTGACGGTGTGATTGTTAGAGACGGTGACCAGTTCGTCATTGGTGACGTTCACCACGGAGTAGTTCATTACCAAGTTCTTTGTCGCACGCACTACCGCTCAGGCAAACTAGGGCCAATCTAAAAGAGTTTTTGTATCCACGTGTAGACGTGGAGCAACGGGCAAAATGGATGTATGTCTAGTCAACCTGAAACAACCATTGGACAAGGTATTGATTGCCTAAATCGCTTTGGTATTTTTACCGAATGCCAGAATTGCGGCGGAAAATTATCAGCCGAACACGCCCACTATCGCTGCACGGCGTGTGGGTGGCGTGACAGTTGCTGCGACTAGAACTTTTACAGTTCTGTAATTTCTCGTAAGTCTCCGTCATCAACATTGAAGACAAAACCACGAATTTCTGTGCCAATAACAAATGGACTGTTACCCAGTGTCGCGACAGTTTGCTTAACGTCATCATCAACATTTTTGTAGGCGCCAAGTTTGAATGGCGGACGCTGCCCGAATTCCTTTTCTAGTTCTGCCTGTAGTGCTGATTCTTCAAACGTTTCGAGCCCACACCTGGTGTGGTGAATAACCATGATTGACCTCGTCTGCAAGAGACGCTGGCTGAGCAGCAGCGAGCGAATGGCATCATCAGTTGCAAGACCACCGGCGTTTCGAATGAGGTGAGCTTGTCCGAGTTTCAGACCTAGAGCGCCAAAGAGATCAAGACGCGAGTCCATACAAGTGAGGACCGCCAAATGCAGTTGTGGCTCAGTTGGAAGCTCGTTGTGCCCGTGCTTTGGTACGTAGCTGCCGTTATGAGTGAGAAGGTCATCAATTGCAGTCATGGAGTACATCTTAGGAAGAAACTCCAATGTGGCTACGCTCATTAGAGGAGGCACTTATGAACAGCAATGAAGAAATCCGTGAAGAATTACGCCAACCCGCATTAGACCTTCGAGGGCTCATCCCAGATGTAATGAAAGGTTTCGCAACGCTTTCTAGTGCAGCTATGGCACCTGGTGAACTCAATGCAGGAACCAAAGAACTACTCGCTCTGGTGATTGCAATTACTCGAGAGTGTGACGGGTGCATTGTTGCTCACGCACGTGGGTGTGTGCGAAACGCAGTCACTCGTCAACAAGTCGCCGAAGCAATAGGTGTTTCAATTTTGATGAATGGTGGACCCGGGACCGTGTGGGGCCCACGAGCTCTACACGCTTATGACGAAGCTGCAGCTACTGCTTAGAAGCTGTAGGGGAGTTTCTTAATTCCGTTTACGAATGTTGACTCCAACTGTGATGCAGCACCCGTCATGTGAATGTTCGGAGTGCGCGCAATTAGGTCACGCCACATAACAGTGATTTCACGACGTGCTAAGTGAGCACCAAGACAGAAGTGCGGACCAGGGGCTCCGAAGCCGTAGTGATCGTTTGGTGTGCGACCAACATCGAATGTGTAGGGATCAACGAACGCGTCTTCGTCACGGTTAGCTGAGCTGTAATACAACAACACTTTGTCGCCAGCCTTTAGATCCTTGCCCGAAAGTGTGTAGTCGGTTGCGAGAGTGCGACGCATCCAAATAACTGGTGATGCCCAGCGGACAATTTCATCGGTTGAGGTCTTAGCCAAACTTTCGTAGTCAGCAACGAGGCGAGCCTTCTGGTCTGGGTGCTCACTGAGGGCACGAAGACCGTGCGCAATAGCGGTACGGGTGGTTTCATTTCCAGCGGTTACGAGCAGAACAAAGAACGAAGCCAGTTCTTGGTGGGTTAATTTCTCAGACTCAATCTCAGCGTTTACGAGTGCACTGGTGATGTCATCAATTGGATTGTCAATACGGTGCTTGCCAATCTCTTCCATAATTCCAGTCAGCGTGGCACCAGCTTCAAGGAACGCAAGAATCGGATCTGAGCCTTCCTTCACGAAGTCTGGGTCACCAGAAGAAAGAATGATGTTTGAGCAGTTAAGAACGGTCTGGTACTCACTTGGAGGAACGCCCATCATCTGACAGATGATTTCGAGTGGGAATGGTGCAGCGATATCAGTGATGAAGTCACCTGTTCCAGACTTCATGGCGCGGTCAATGACGTCGCTCGCGAGCTTCTCAATTGAGTCTTCAATTGCGCGAACATTTCTTGGGTTGAATGCATTTGAAACAATTCGACGGAGTCGTGCGTGTTTCGGGTCGTCTGTTGAAATCATTCCAGAGAAGTACTCAACCATTTCTGGTGGAAGATCCATCTGCGACACGGCACCAGGACCAGAAAGAAATACTCCTGGGTTTCTTGATGCTTCAGCAACGTCGCGGTGCTTAGTTAGTGCGTAGTAACCAGCGCCCTTGGGAAGTTCAATTGATGAACCTTCAATTGATGGCTCTTCGTAGTGAGTGATTGGAGCGTCGCGACGCAGCAGCTTGAATGCTTCTTCTCGCTCTGCCCATGGTCGGCGCCAGAACGCCATGTCCGAAAGATTGATGTCATCAATTGTCCAGTTCATGAGAACCTCCTGGCTGACAGCGTAGTGAATATAAGGGTCGGTCACGGTTGGCTTTTTATAAGGCAAACTAGAGGTATGTCAACACTCACCGACGAAGAACGCGCCAAGCGCCTCAAGGCGCTTAATGCGCTTCTAGACCTCATGCGCCCAGCTGTTCAGGCTGACGGTGGTGACCTCATGCTTATTCGTGCCGACGTAGAAACAGGCGTTGTTGAAGTGCAACTGGGCGGAGCATGTTCGAGTTGTGCAATTTCATCTTCAACACTTGAAGGCGGCGTCACGCGAATTCTCACTGAGCGCCTTGACTGGGTAACTGAAGTAATTGGTGGCGTTGATGAAAGTGTTGACCCAGAAGACTCAATGTCGCTGGGTGTTGGTGGTTACGTTCCTCGTTACCGCCAGCTCTAAGTTCTAAAACCACGAGGAGAGTAGTGAACGCTGAGAAGCGGTCTTCAAAGACCTTTGCCGCACTTGAGGTTCACAACTTTCGCCTCTTTTTTGCGGGACAGTTAATTTCTATTTCTGGCACGTGGATGCAAACCGTGGCCCAGAGTTGGCTAGTACTGCAACTAACTGGATCTTCTGTTGATCTCGGATTTGCGATTGCGCTCCAGTACGTTCCAATGCTGCTGTTCGCGTCATACGGTGGTCTTGTTGCTGACCGCAACAACAAGCGAACAATTCTTTACTGCACCCAGACTGCTGCAGGACTACTGGCCTTTGCGCTTGGAGTTCTTGTCAGTACACACCACGTAACGCTGACTGGTGTTTACATACTCGCTACTCTGCTTGGAGTATCGAATCTTTTCGATAATCCGGCTCGCCAGGCATTCGTCCAAGAGATGGTTGGAAAAGAACACATCGCCAACGCCATCAGCCTCAACAGTGTGCTGATGAACATTGGTCGGCTCATAGGCCCTGGAATCGCAGCAGCGTTGATTGCGTTCGTAGGAATTGCACAGTGCTTCTACGCAAATGCGTTTTCATATCTCGGTGTTATTGCAGCCCTGTTCATGATGAATGCAGAAGAATTTTCACCAATCAAAACAGTTAGTCGTGAAAAAGGACAGCTTCGCCTCGGATTTAGGTACGCCTTTACGACGCCAGTGCTTCGAGGGGTTTTAATCTCAGTTGCGATTATTGGCACATTTGCTTACAACTTCACAGTGACGCTGCCACTCTTGGCACACGACACGTTTCACCAAAAGTCCGCATCTGAATACGGCGTGCTGTTAACGGCCATGGGAATTGGCGCCGTATTTGGAGGGCTCTACATTGCGCGCAGGTCACGTCCAACCCCAAAGCTCATTGCCATGGTTGCACTCGGGTTTGGGATATCTATGTCCCTCGTTGCATTGTCGCCGAATGCAGTATTTGCGACGCTGCTGCTCATTCCGACAGGCTTTTTCTCAATTGCATTTATCTCGACATCAAATGCCACACTGCAACTCAATTCCAGCCAAGAAATGCGCGGGCGAGTGATGAGTCTGTACGTGACGGGGTTTTTAGGCACGACACCGATTGGTGCACCACTCATTGGTTGGATCATTTCGCTAACGAACCCACGAGTTGGAATTCTCGTGGGTTCGTTACTAGCTATTGCAACTGGTGTCTGGCTGTCTTTGGCGCTTCGAAATAAAGTGACGCCAGTCACGACTTAAGCGTTTTGTGGCTTTGGTTCCTTTGGAAGTCCAAGTGCACGCTCACCAATGATGTTGCGCTGAATTTCTGCGGTTCCACCCCAGATTGTCTCTGAGCGTGAGAAGAAGAATCCTGCCTGAAGTTCTGACACTGGGTAGTCCTCGCGTCCACGACGTACTCCTGTGAGTGCCCCGCCTTCAGATCCTCCGTTACCGGTAAGGATCTGTCCTTCCATTCCAAGAATGTCAACTGCGAGGTTCATAGTTGAACGGTGCATTTCTGACCAGAACATCTTGTTGCACGCACCGAGCAATGCCGAGTTGTGTGTTCCTTGAAGTCCGTCAGTAAGTGAACGGTAACCATTGATCTGCATGATCTTTACGCTCTGCCAGGCCTTAACAAGGTCGTCGCGAACCATCTTGTCCTCGTTCTTCTTAACGCGCTTTGTTTCTTTAACAATGTGCTCCCATTCCTTCAAGAAACGGCGGTAACCAGTTGTTGAAGATGCGCCACGCTCGAAACCGAGTGTGGTCATTGCGACCTTCCAACCGTTGTTTACTCCACCAACAACGTTATTCTTCGGGCAGCGTGCATCGGTGAAGAACACTTCGTTGAATTCTGCAGATCCGTCAACTTGGATGATTGGTCGAACTTCAACACCAGGTTGGTGCATTGGAACGAGGAGGTAGCTGATACCGGCGTGCTGTGGAGCAGTTGGGTCGGTACGGACCATAAGGAATACATAGTCAGCGTGCTGAGCAAGTGTCGTCCATACTTTTTGTCCGTTGATAACCCACTCGTCACCGTCGAGTACTGCGGTGGTCTTAAGACTCGCGAGGTCTGATCCAGAGTTTGGCTCAGAGAAACCTTGGCACCAAGAAATTTTTCCACCCAAGATGCCAGGAATGAATTCTTGCTTCTGCTCTTCGGTGCCCCACTGAAGAATTGTTGGTCCAACAAGAGTGTCGCCAAAGAAGTCAGCGCGCATTGGTGCTTCTGCGCGTGCGAACTCTTCGTTCAGTACAACTTGTTCAATAAGTGAGAGTCCCTTGCCGCCGTATTCTTGCGGCCATCCTGCGCAAATCCATCCACCTTCGAAGAGCTTCGCGGTCCAACCTGCGTTGAATGCGGCCCTCTCTTCAGTGGACATTTTGAATCCTGGTTCGAACCATCCCTTAGGGAGATTCGCTTCGAGCCACGTCCTAACTTCGGCGCGGAATGCTTCTGATTCTTGGGGGTATGTGAGATCCATATAGGGCATAATAGCCATGTTCTAAAGGGGTTACTCACGAGTTGGCGCTTGTATGGAATTTAGGGGAGAATAGATAACTTCGCCGAACCGAAAGTGCTATTTCTTGCCCCGTCCTATTCGCCAGACAATCGCCGAGACCAAAGCGTCTTGGGCCCTTTCTAAGACCATCACGGTTCCGGGGCGTATTGAGCCACGTCCGGCGCAACCAGGCAAGCACCGCATTGCATTTCTTATCTACCGTGGAAACCCTCAATGCGGTGGACAGGGTGTCTACACGCGCCACCTAACTCGTGAACTTGTTCGACTCGGACACAGCGTGGAAGTCTTCTCTGGACCACCATGGCCGGAGCTTGACGAAGGCGTTGGCTTCACTCCTGTTCGTGGACTCGACCTCTACCGCAACCCAGATCCATTTCGCATTCCTGCTCTACGTGAGTTCACTTCCTTTGCTGATCTCTGCGAGTTTGCGGTGATGTGTACAGGTGGATTCGGAGAACCTCTCGCGTATTCACTTCGTATCAAGAAAATCTTGAAGAAGCGTCGCGCTGACTTTGACATTATCCATGACAATCAGTGCATTGGAACTGGCATCATGAGTCTTCACCAAGCTGGTTGGCCAATTCTTGAAACCTTGCACCACCCAATCACGGTTGATCGCTCAATTGCACTTGACCACGCAGAAGGAATATGGAAGCGCTACACCACGAGACGTTGGTTTGGGTTCCTTCGTATGCAGGTTCGCACCGTAAAGCGTCTACCAGCGGTGCTCACCGTGTCGCATAACTCGAAGAAAGACATCAACGCCCAGATGAAAGTCCCACTCGAGCGTCTGACTGTTGTTCCAGTTGGCGTTGATCACACGGTCTTTAAGCCGTACGCCGATGTTGTGAAGAAAACTGGTCGACTCATGGTGACAACGAGCAGTGACGTTCCAATGAAGGGGCTTGTTCCACTTCTGGAGGCGGTTGCGAAGCTTCGCACCGAGCGCGACATTGACCTCATTGTTATTGGTAAGCCCAAGGCTAAGGGTCGTGTCCAAGAAACTATGGACCGCCTCGAACTAAACGACATCGTCACAACAATTTCTGGTGTTACTGATGAAGAACTTGCTCGCCTCTACGGTGAAGCAGAAATCGCAGTCGTACCAAGTCTCTACGAAGGCTTCTCGCTTCCTGCAATCGAAGCAATGAGTTGTGCAGTGCCAGTAATTGCAACAACTGGAGGCGCACTACCTGAAGTTGTTGGAATAAGCGGCGAAACAGGAATCCTTGTTGAGCCAAACAATCCTGAAGCACTAGTTGCTGCAATTCGTGACCTACTTGATGACGCGCCACTTCGAAAGAAGCTCGGCGACGCTGGCAGAGTGCGCGTTATGGAGCGATTCACATGGGAAGTAACCGCACGCGGAACAGCTGCTTGCTACGACGCAATTCTTAACAACAAACCACTCCCAGCCTCGATGGACTTTGACTGATGCTTACGGCTAATTACGACATTCTTGGTCTTACGTCGGGAGACAAAATTCTCGACCTCGGTTGCGGATTTGGTCGTCATGCCTTTGAAGCAGCTCGCCGAGGCGCCAATGTTGTCGCGCTCGATGCAGGGCGCGAAGAGGTTGAAGGTGTTGCTGCAACGTTCGCTGCCATGGTGCAAGCAGGTGAGCTCACTACGCCAAACCTGCACACTGCATCAGTGCAAGGTGACGCGCTCGCGCTGCCGTTCCCAGATGGTGCATTTGACCGCGTTATTTGCTCCGAAGTACTTGAGCACATTCCTAATGATGTTGGTGCCATGCGTGAACTTGCCCGCGTACTTCGTCCCGGTGGCACTATGGCCATCACCGTTCCAAGATTTGGTCCAGAACTAATTAACTGGGCACTTTCTGACGCGTATCACAACGTTCCAGGCGGCCACATTCGTATTTTTAGAAAGTCTCAACTTGAGAAGCGACTTACTTCAGTAGGGATGCAAGTAACTGGGCATCACTACGCACACGGACTACACAGCCCGTACTGGTGGCTTAAGTGCTTAGTTGGCACCAAGAACGATAAGAACTGGTTTGTTCGCCAGTATCACAAGCTTCTGGTGTGGGACATCATGAAAGGTCCTCGCACAACGCGTTACATGGAAAAAGTTCTTGCTCCAATAATGGGTAAGTCCATCATTCTTTACTTAGTAAAGCCTCTGTAGTCATGTCCTTAACGTCACGGCACATGTCAGGAGTTCCGGGAATTCTTACCTCGGATCAGATTGCTCAAACTGCAAAACAACTCAGCTCGCTGCAAGTGTCAAGCGGACAGATTCCTTGGTTCCCAGGCGGTCACTGTGACCCGTGGAATCACGTTGAATCAGCCATGGCTCTCACTATTACTGGTTACCAGCAAGAAGCGCGCGCCGCATACAAGTGGTTAGCGGACATGCAGCTCAAAGACGGCAGCTGGTTCAACTACTACGTAGGCGCTCATGTCAAAGATTCCAGACTTGACACAAATGTTTGTGCCTACGTTGCTGCTGGTGTGTATCACTATTTTCTCGTAACTGATGACGTTGACTTCTGTGCGCAGATGTGGCCGACTGTTGAAGCGGCGATTGAATTCGTGCTGCGCTGGCAATTAGGTGATGGCACCATTCGTTGGTCTCTCGACTCACTTGGGCGGCCTGAAACGTACGCACTGCTAACAGGATCATCTTCAATCTTTCACTCACTTCGATGTGCTGTGGCACTCGGTGAGAGACTCGGACACGCTAAGCCTGCGTGGGAACTTGCTGCAGGTCGCCTAGGTCACGTAGTTGCTCATCACCCAGGAGCATTTGCTCCAAAGAACGAATTCGCCATGGACTGGTACTACCCAATCTTTAGTGGCGCCCTTCACGGCGCTGCAGGCGAGAAGCGCATTAAAGATGGCTGGGAGCGTCACGTAATGGACGACTTCGGCGTTCGCTG
>CAIKFN010000158.1 GCA_903826715.1 uncultured Actinomycetes bacterium | reverse complement strand
CATTGTTTCTTCAGGTGTTTCTGGTCTCAACCCAGAAATCATGGGACTTGGTCCAATTGAAGCTTGCCGTCAGGCACTTAAGCGTGCGGGAATGACTATTGACCAGATTGACCTCGTTGAAATCAACGAAGCATTCGCGGCACAGGTCCTTCCAAGCGCCAAGCACCTCGGAATTCCTATGGAGAAGCTAAACATCCGTGGTGGTGGCATTGCACTCGGGCACCCATTTGGAATGACTGGTGCTCGCATCATGACAACACTCATCAACTCCCTTGAAGACTCAGGTAAGCGTTTCGGAATGGAAACAATGTGCGTCGGTGGTGGACAAGGAATGGCGATGATCATTGAGCGCCTGAACTAATGGCTACTCGGGTCGAGGATTTAGCGCTAGCTGAAACCCTGGACCTAAGTGACAACCCGTCACGCGAAGAATACCTCGAAGAGGTTGCGCGACAACGTAGTCAAAACTGGATTGGAAAAACTAGTTTTGGCTACAGCGTCGTAACCCACGATGATTCAATTTCACTGCTGCGCGAACGACGACTGCACCAAGCCTCACAACTCGTCGGAAAACTCATTGCTGGAACGGGTACTGCCCTAGATCAGCTCGATGACAGCAATGGCATTTTGAGCGCCGAGGGTGAGGACCACAACCGACTTCGCAGGCTCGTGGCGCGCCCGTTCTCTGCAAAAGCTATTGACGAACTTCGACCCTTCATGCGTAACTACGTAAAAGATGTGCTTGCAAAAGTCCATGAATCAGGCGACATTGCATCATTTGAATTTCAAGCTGCCTTCAATGAGTACCCAATTGCTGTTATTTGTCATCAAGTAGGTGTAGCGCAGAAAGACTGGGACCTATTTAGTTACTGGGCAGACCTGCTCTTTATTAGATGGTCGCCACTCATCATTGGTCGCGAGCAGGAATTTGTTGACGCCATGGGTGACTTTCGCGACTACTGTCTAAATCTCATTGAAGAGCGTAGGGTCAACCTGGGTGACGATCTTCTGAGCGCACTGATCCAAGTCGAAGAAGAGGGTGACCGACTCTCAACTGACGAGCTCGTCAGTCTTGTCCAAGGAATGATCGCTGCAGGAACTGACACCACGAGGAACCAGCTCGGCATCATGATTTCGTTACTCGCTGAGCGCCCAGAAACATGGGGTCAACTTCGAAACACTCCGGAGTTAATAGCTAACACTGTTGAAGAATCACTTCGTTACGTGAATCCAATTCGAACCGTTATTCGCCAAGTTGCTGAAGAGTTTGAATACCGTGACGTAATTTTCTCACCCGGTCAGTTAATTACCTTTTCACTTTCATCAGCTAACCGTGATGCCAGCGAATTCAACGAAGCAGACGAGTTCGATGTAAACAGATCTGACGCACGCAACCACTTGACCTTCTCTAGTGGAATCCACCACTGCCTTGGTGCCGCGCTAGCTCGCGCTGAACTCCAAGAGGCTTTAGAAGCGTTTGTAGAGACGTGGGAGTCAGTTACACCGGATGCTGCGCCTACGTGGAAGCATGGACGACTCGCCATTTGGGGGCCGCTAGCGGTTCCCATACGGGTAAAGAAAAACTAAAGACCCGTCGTTACTGCAGTTACGTCACTTGTCCACGCGCTGTGCTCAGCATCAGTTGCGGGACGAGATTCTTCTGGAAGCAGTACCGGAATTGATCCGCGAACTTCATAGGCGACTTTTTTACGTGGGTTGTAAAGCACGCTGCTGTTTTCAATGTAAAGAAGTGTCCCGTGGTCAGTTGGATCTTCGAGCAATTCGAGAAGAAATCTTTCTAGTGCCATTGGTCAAACCTCTCTGATCATTTGTAGAACTTCACCAACACGTTGTTGGCACTCTTTTTCATTCGGTGCTTCAACATTAAGTCGTAGCAGCGGCTCGGTATTTGATGGGCGCAGATTGAACCACCATGTTCCGTAATCAGCGGTCATTCCATCAAGCATGTCAACGTTAACTCCTTGCGCCTTTAGCTTCTGGGCAATGACCGCAACGCTTTTGGTGGGACTGTCAACTTCAGTATTTATCTCACCTGAAGCTGCGAAACGGTTGAAGGGGGCAACAAGCTCAGAAAGTGGAACGAAAGACTCGCTCAGCAGTTGCAGTACCACCATCGCCGTAATAATTCCTGAGTCGGCGCGGTAGTTATCTCGGTAGTAATAGTGCCCGGAGTGTTCTCCCCCGAATACTGCACCTGTCTCTGCCATCTGCTGTTTGATGTAACTGTGACCCACGCGGGTGCGCACAGCAACTCCGCCACCTTCAGCAATAACTGCTGGGACAGACTTTGAACAGATCAGGTTGTAAAGAATGGTGGCTCCAGGGTTTTTCTTGAGTAAGCCAGCAGCGACCATTGCCGTTGTCGTGGAACCAGAAATAGGTTGTGCTTTCTCGTCAATCAAGAACACACGGTCAGCGTCACCATCAAAAGCCAGACCAATGTCTGCACCAACCTCTAGAACTCGCTTTTGAAGATCTACGAGGTTTTTTGCATCGAGAGGATCTGCTGGATGGTTAGGGAATGTTCCATCAAGTTCTTCGTACATGATCTCGACGTCGAACGGTAGACCAGCAAATATCTTTGGGGCAATAAAACCACCCATACCATTAGCGGTATCAGCAACTATTTTCAATGGACGAAATTTTGAACTATCCGCGAATGAATGAACGTGCTTTACCCACTCGCCCATCAAATCGAGTTCTCTGTAGTTTGCCAGTGCCCCAGTTGATGGATTCTCGTAGAACTCATTGGCCATTGCTTCAATCTCAACGAGTCCACTCTCCACGCCAATTGGCTTAGCTCCAGCGAGGCACATTTTGATGCCGTTGTACTGAGCTGGGTTGTGCGAAGCGGTAAACATAGCGCCTGGGGCGTCTAGATGACCAGCTGCAAAATACAAAAAGTCAGTTGACGCGAGACCGAGATCAATAACTTCAACCCCCATGCTTCTCGCCCCTTCTGCGAAGGCTGCACACATAGTGACACCAGAAGGGCGCATGTCGCGAGCGATAACAATACGTGGTGTATGTACGAACTTTGCGAATGCCGAACCGATTGCTTGAGCTAGGCGATCATTTAACTGGTCGGGGTACGTACCTCGAACGTCGTATGCCTTGAAGATTTTTGTCGTGTCCACGACTTAACACTCTACTTGGATGATTTACGGCGACTTCTTAAACGAACGAAAACGTACAGCAGACCTATGAAAATGGTGGCGTCAGTGATCAGTGCGCCCAAATTAGTTTGTTGTCCATAAACGAGTGAAACATTTTTGGAAGTTGGGATCACAACCATCTCATTGGGGCTAACTCGGAATGGACCCTTGGCGCCTACTGCCTGCCAACGTGGAAAGTAAGAAATTTTTACAAGAACTGGCGTACCAATTTTGCTCACGTGGAATGAAATCGATTGTGAAGTCTGCATAACGTGGCTAACGACTGGCAGCACAGCGGTACTAGAAGATTTTTTCGGTAGCAAAAGAACTGATGACACATGCGTCCACGATGCTGGCCCACTGCTTGCAATGAGTTGACCCCACATTGACGGTGAGTTGTACCACTGCTGGCTCGCAGCTAACCACTGCGTACGACCAGCAATGTTCGCTACAACCACGGGAGAAACGCCAAGTGGCTGAACTACTGGACTGTTCTTAATGAGATAGATATTCCACTTCGCCCCCGGAGCTGGCCAGGTCTTAGTAGTTGCAATCAGTTTGAGCGAAGAATCTGCTTTTGCCTGTTCAATGACGTTTGGTGAAAATGCCATGTAGTACTTCACCCCAAGCATTTGTAGATGCTTGACGCCGAGCGCAACATCAACCGTTCCGTAGTTAAGCCCAACTTGTGGGTTGCTAGGGGCTGCACTCAGTTCTGACTGATTTATGAAGTGATACGGCGTGGTTGCAGAGGACTCAAAGAAGAGGCCCTCCATTGAACCAACACAGTTATTTGTCCAGTAAGGCAACAACATGAGCGCCTCAGGAGTTCCGAAACGATCTTCGCCTGATGCGTACTCCCACATTGCATTGCCACATCCATACTGTTTAGAAACTGACTTCATCGTTGAAATAATATTTTCGTATTCGTTCCAACCAGATTTCGCTTGATACCCCGAATAATTCCACTGTGCCCAAACTGCTACTTGATTCCCTCCAACATTGAGATGCAGCGCTGAAGCGACGGGGGCAATAAGCCCCGGAAGCGTTGTGCCAAGGCCCAGCAATGCAACTAACAATGTTGCGTTAAGAGTCCTTCTAATAGCTCGTTCTTGTGGGGAGTCAAATTCATCAATTGCTAGTTCTTCTATTTCTTCGCCATCGATTGAGTCTCTCCACATACTCAATCGTGGCTTTCGCTCAATCCAGCGAGAAAGCAAGTAGCCAAAGAGCCAGCCTGCACTGAGATGAATTGTCAGAAACCAGAAGGGAACTAAGCGCTCATTCCAAATAACACTCTGTGGATCGAAAATAAATCCAAGGAATGATGTCACAACCAGCGTTGAGAGAATCATGCCGAGACGGTCGCGAACAATAAAGGCGACCAGGAGCGCTACTCCCGCAAGAACTATGACCCAGCGGTCACCTGCAGCGGTACCAGATCCATTAGACCAACCCAAATGAGTAAAGATTTGACTGATACTGCTGACATTGTCATTCACGTAGCCCATTGAATTTGTGTAAGCCTGAGAAGTTAAAAAAGGAACTAGCCACCACGCAGATATGCAAAGTGACAGTAACCCCGCCCAAAATGAGAAACGAACTGGCCTTGCGTAGTCACCACGAACAATGTCGCTTTCATTTTTACTCCCAACCCCACGACGTGCGAATACTTCAAAAAGCACAAGTACCGCAATTGCAGCTACGCAGAAGAACCAAGGCAACACGTGTGATGCCAATGTGGCACTCATTGATAGCGCTGCAAGCCAATACCCTCGCCCGGTTCTTACGCCTCTGGCGAAGAGGCCTATTGTCAGTAGCGATAGAGCGAGTGATAATGAAAAGGCATATTCACCAGCCATTGTTGAGAAGAGATTGCCACCATCAATCGTGAACGATGAATCAAATAAAAACGGCAACGTTGCAACTGCGAGGGCCACTGGAACTGGGCGAGGCGCTCGAAATAACCTTGCCATGGCATAAGCGGTTACTGGCATTAAAACTGATCCGAGGATTGTTGCAAGTTTGAATGCCACCGCAAAATTAATTATGTAGCTCGCGAGCACTGCAAAGTAGTCAGGCAATACAAAGTAATAGGTATACGCCGGCATCCCGTTGAACCAGCCCGGATACCACGGGGTGAGATTTAGAAGATTGCCCTGTGACTTCAAAAAAGCTGGAAGAGCTAAGTGAGATCCTGTGTCTCCACCAGTAATAGTCGAGCTAGAAAAAAGTAGCGACGGATGCATTGTCCAAATAGTTACAAAAATAACCATGAGCACGACAACAGTTTCGAGTGCGCGTACTGGACTAAATAGATTGCGCAGTCGTTTAATCACTAGTGGCCTGTGCGCTGAAGAATAAGTGCGAACATCGCAACTGCATTAAATGACATGTGGGCCAAAATACTTGGGGCGAGTCTGCCTGTTTTTTTAACAATGTACGAAAGCACTATCCCAAGAGCAAAGAGCCCAACAAACTGAAGCAGTTCAGCATGAGCGACTGCAAAGATAACTGCGCTGAGCGCCATCGCTGCATAAGACCCAAACTTCTGTGAAACTTTTGAAAAACTTGTATCGAGTGATCGAAATACCACTCCACGAAAAAGAGTTTCTTCGATTACGGGTGCAGCAAATGTTGTCAGCATGGCCAACAAAACAAACATCGCACCGTGCACTGAACCAAAAATATGATCAACCGGCTTGTTCATGTTTTTAAAGTGAAAAGGCTTATACGCCAAATCAATAAACAACTGACTAACGACACCCACCAGTACATACGTTGCGTCTGCTCGTTTTATTTGAAACAGACTCTTTGGTATTGAAAGTCCAGCAACAAGTTTTGAGTAGAGCACCGTCGCCATGAATCCACACCAGAGCCCAACGAGAGCGCATATTGTGAACCAATATGGAGGCTTTGTAGCCTTCGCTAAAACACTAAATCCACCGGGAAAATGAAGCGACGCGCTGAGGGCACTAGCAAAGAGTGTTGCAAGTACCTCACCAGCGACGAACCCTACGAGGCAGGCCAGCAGAATTGTAATAACGCGAGGATTCCCGTTATTTTCCTTTAAAGGCCTAGTACTCATATCTCATAACGCTAACAAGTCTGGAGTTATGCACAGGGCCAAATCGATTGTCACAATTCACCTCTAGATTGGAAGGCGTGACTACACCTGAAAAAGAAAAAACTGGCCTATCAAAGCTCATGCCTGGTGGCAAGAAGCCAATGACGCCCGAATCACGTCGGAGATTTATCACTATTGCATTAGTGATTTTCATCCTGGGCATCTTGATAATTCCTTCACTATTTTCCAACAAGCACATCAAGACGATTGATTACTCAACGCTGCTGCGTGATGCGCGTCACTCTGGAGTTATTTCCGCAAATATCAATAACGCTAATGGAGTCATAACTGGTCAACTCACCAATGGCACTGATTACACCACCAATGGCCCAATCCCAGTTCTTACGACAGAAGTTGAAACGCTTCGAACAAATAACGTTTCTGTTGTATTTGTTAACTCCAATGGGTTTCTTGCTACGTTTGCTCCATACCTCATCTGGATAATCATCTTCGGTGGCTTCATGTTCTTCGCGAACCGTCAAGCCAAGGGTCAGATGAACGGAATGATGTCTGTTGGCAAGTCAAAAGCCAAACAGTTCAACAAAGACCTTCCATCGACAACATTCGCTGACGTCGCTGGCTACCTCGGTGTAAAACAAGAAATTAGTGAAGTAGTTGAATTCTTGAAGTTCCCAGAACGATACAAAGCTATTGGTGCATTAATTCCGAAGGGGATTTTGCTCGTAGGACCTCCGGGAACTGGTAAGACCATGCTCGCTCGTGCTGTTGCTGGCGAAGCGGGAGTTCCTTTCTTCTCAGTATCGGGTTCAGACTTCATGGAGATGTTCGTTGGTGTTGGTGCGTCACGTGTCCGTGATCTCTTCGCAACAGCTCGCAAAGCTGCTCCCGCAATTATTTTTGTTGACGAAATCGATTCCATAGGCCGCAAGCGTGGCGCCGGCGTCGGTGGTGGTCACGACGAACGTGAGCAGACACTTAACCAAATGCTGAGCGAGATGGACGGCTTCGACCCGACGGTTGGCATTGTTGTCATGGCGGCAACAAACCGCCCTGATGTACTCGACCCTGCGTTACTTCGCCCAGGACGATTTGACCGACAGATTGTTGTTCCGCTTCCCGATCTCGATGAACGTTTGCCAATTCTCCAGGTGCACTCAAAAGACAAGCCACTCGATGGATCTGTAGACCTTTCTATGGTTGCTCGTGGAACACCAGGCATGAGTGGCGCTGACCTTGCAAACCTTGTCAACGAATCAGCCCTGCACGCTGTTCGACGCGATTCAACAACAATCAACATGCAGGACTTTGAATCAGCTCGTGACCGTGTACTCATGGGTGCCCAGCGCGACTCAATGGTGCTCCAAGATGACGAGCGTGAACGAATTGCGTTCCACGAAAGTGGTCATGCGCTTCTTGCCTACGTGCTTGAAAAGACTGACCCGCTTCACAAGATCACGATCATCCCTCGTGGGATGGCGCTCGGAGTGACTATGACTCTTCCTGAAGAAGACCGTCACATCATGGGACGAAACCACCTCGAAGATTCACTCTGCATGCGCATGGGTGGGCGGGTGGCTGAACTCCTTGTCTATGGCGATCTATCAACTGGCGCCGCCGATGACCTCCAGCGCAACACAGAACTCGCACGTCGCATGGTGACTGAGTGGGGAATGTCTAAAGAAATTGGCCCAATGGCTTGGGGTGGGCATCAACAGGTATTTCTCGGTGATGGCCTCATGTCAACTAAGGACTATTCCGAGCACACTGCAGAGATTGTCGATGACGAAGTGGAACGAATTCTTCGTGAACAAGAAGCTCGTGCAATTGAAGTACTTACACTTCACCGTCGTGGCCTCGAGGCACTAACTCGTTCACTTCTAGAGCATGAAACCATCGATGGAGACACCGCTGCGAAACTTATTGATGAAGCGCACGGTGAGCCTGTATGGCCAGGTGGGACTAAGACAGTAAGTGCTCTCAGCGGAGTTGGCACAACAAGTGTTGTGACTGAAGCCAAGGAAGTTACTCCGGCTCCTAACTGGAACCCACCAACGCTACCTAGCGTTTAGTGCACTCAGCAGGTTGATACCTGCTGGAACTGTCTGCAGTGCCACGGTTACTAGGAGTACGTTTTTCGTCGTACTCATGAGCTCACCTGATGCGATGTTTGTCAAGTTCACCTTTGTTGATGCACCTGCTTTCAGGTGAATCTTGAAAGCAGGTGAACTACCGTAAGCACCTTGGGCCGAGCTTGGAAGTGACGTGACGTTAACTGTCACGTCATGCTTGGAAGTATTGGTCACCTCAGCAGTATCGAGCCTTGAACCACTGAAGTCTGCCAAAAGTATTGAACTGGTCGGCACCTGCGGCGCAAAAAGATTAAGGCCTTTTGTAGTTCCGAGCACGAGAGCCGTAAGCAGTGGAGCGCTCGAACTAGAGCTAACAAATGCATAGCCATTCGCGGGAATAGCCGTATTGGGGGTAATTGTTATTTCCCCACTGCTGTATGGAAGCACTGTAAGAGTTTGAGGCTGCACACTAAAAGGAGGCAAACTGACATTCACAGTTACTGAAATTGTGTTTGAACTTGGATTCGCGTATCGAAGCTGGGCCTTGGCTCCATTGCTTGTTGTCACGAGTGGAAACCAGTTCTGCTGACTGAGTTGGTTTTCACCCGGGTAGTAGGAGACAGAATTACCCGAGTGCTGGATCCCTACGATTTCAAGTGACCCGCGGAGAACTTTTACGTGGACACCAATGTTCGTCAAGTTGACTAGTTGCGTTCCAAGATTGAGAACCACAAGTTGGTGAGCGTTTACCGACAGCCCTTGGAATGCTGCAGGTGCGCTAAATCCGCTGTTGGTAAACGTTGAGACGTTAAATACAGCTGCAGTTGCGGTGGGATTGTAAATACTTAAATCACCAGTAGAGCCAACCGTTGTATCAAAACCTGCTCCAAACCACGAGGTCACGCCAGCTGAGTTGCACGTGCCTTGAAGTCCATTTGCTCCAGCAACACTTCCCACCACACCTCCACCGTGAATCTGAGCCGCAACAGCAAAGACACTCCCCTTGCCGAACTGTGCAATGTTCCAGGTGTCATGGCTCGCAAGATTTGTGGTGCTACTCCCACTGCTTCCGGTATCTGTCGTCCACGAAACTGAAACATTGTGTGATGTTGAAGTTGTATTAAAAAACGTCACTGAGCTTGATGTGAGTCCCGAGCAGTAAAGCGCCGTTGACTCAGCATCAGAAGCAACGAGAAGTCCCGATGAGATTTGCGAAGGGTTGGTGCCGCCAATGAGCGTGCTCAGCACGGCCATGAAGATAAGTGTCGCAGCGAGGACCGCAGCAAGTGGAAGTCGACGGAGATTATTCATTATCACCCGTCTCGCTTGAAGGAACTATGACTCGACGATGTCTGCGGTTAAATAGCCACTCCACTCGATGCACCCATCCAAAGCCAAGCCATACAAACGCCCAGAGACCAAGCGTGAACAACGCTAAGAGACCATTGAGAGGGAACTGGTGAAGAATTAATTCAACTTTTTCATTACCTTGCACTGTGCCGACTTGGTATTTCGGTGCCCAGCCAACTGCTGTTGATCGTGGAACCGTTTTGCCATTTACAGTGAGCGCGAATGCACCAGCTGGCGCCAGGCCCGCAACAACGTGCACGTTACTTGCCGGGGTCATCTGCAAATGCCCTGGGACCCCGACATTTGCAACTACTGGAACTGGATTCGAGCCATTACTAGTGGCGTGAATAAGTCCCGTGAATAAAGAGTTTGCGTACACTTCGACTGAACTCGTTTGCAGCTCAAGTGATAAGTCTGACTGCATGTGAAGTGCGGTGCGAAGAGTATTGGGCACCGGACGAATCGGCACAGTTTGCACCCCAGCTAGCTCTGGGGATGAGGCATTCATTACAACAATGGTCGAAATGCCTGCAGTCGCTAAGAGTGAACCAAGTCGCACTGTACGCCCCTCTAGCGCCAGCTGCACGTCAGACAAGAGGACATCACTAGTACCTGAGTCTGGTGGAGTAAACAAAGTTGACCCTGTCGGTAATCCGTTCATTGTGGTCGCAGCTGCGAGACCTGGAGCAACTGACCATCCAGCTACTGGAAGCACTGTTGGATCTCCGAGCCAGAGCACACGGTAAGCGCCACTGTTACTTGGTGCGAGTGAACTAAGTGACTGCGCGACACTATTTGTAGGAAGGTCGAAGCGACCACTAGAAGAACTAAGTACAAATGGTGCTGTGCTCACAACGAGCATCGAGACAAATATCCCTGCAAAGATTTGTCGCCATCCAAAACCAGCTTGTCGAAGATCATTCTCTAGTGCACTAACGCCAAGTCCGATTAGCAATGCCACCATCGCCATGTACAGCGCAATGAGCACATCAGCGTCAGGGGCAAATGTGCCCATCCAGTGATGCAACGATAGGGTTGCCAGTACCAACGAAAGTGTCGCAATGGATGCAGCTTTACTCGCAATGTTGCGTCGGATTCCTCGGCAAACAAAGAAGCTCAGTAGCGCTGCAACCGGCAGCAGCCATGCAGCCCATGACAGACCCAGGTTCCCGTCGGATCCACGAATTAGTGCACCAAACGATGGAACGTCCCATGGCCCCCGTGCAATTCCAAATATTTCTAAAGCACGCCTACCCGCGAAGAAAAAGTTAATTGTGAGTGGCAATAAGAAGACCGCAACCGAACCAAGCATTGCAAGAAGCATCCTCCACGGACGAACTCGTGAAGCGTTCTCATCTAATTCAAAAAATCTTGCAATAGCAATTCCAACAACAATCACCAGAACTGCAATCAGCGTCGCTGGGATCATGGCACTTACTAAGGCAATAATCATCACAAGAACGGTGCGCTGACCTGCTTCGCTATTCCTCCAGCCTTGTAGCCCGAAGTGAACTGGCGCTGGGTATGCACCATCTCTGAAACTCGGAATTGCTAGGAGCTCAAAGAGCCGTCGAACAATGAACGGCACAGCAGCTGTAAATAGCAGCACGTCAATTCGGCCTTGGCTAATCATGTTCAAGCCAAGTGGCATTGCCAAGTAGGCAATTGACGCGATAACCCGTGCACGGTTTGAAACTCGGTTTTTTAAGAGCCGTGCAGTTCCTATGGCTCCAACTGGAATTGAGAATATGAGCGCGAGGCGCGGAAGTATCCCCATTCGTCCAAAGACGAATGTTCCGGCAAAACCAAGTACGCCATAGCCCGGCATACCCGGTGTGCCTGTTCCGACGCCGTTTGGAGACCACGAGGCAAAGAAGTGTCTCCAGGTTGACCACCATGAGTCAAGCGGCGCCAAGCGACCTACAAGTGGCAGTGGCATCACTGCAAGATTTCTTGTCGCAATTAGCCAGAAAACTCCCACGAGAACAATGGTCACCGCTTGTGCGCGGAATGAAGTGAGTACGCGACTCGCTCTACGCCGAAGAGAAATTTCATCACTTTCGGAGATTTCATCAAACTCTTCATTTTCTGAGAATGCAGCGCCAAAGCCAACGCCAGAAGTTTCACCCGAACTAATGACTTCTGGAAGATTCTCTGCTTCTGGCAGTACTCCACGGGCTCTATCTAATCCTTCGCGTAGCAACGTAGTCGTGAAGCGCTTTAGACGACTTGCACCGCCAACTTGCAGTCGTCGAAGCTCACTATCTGAAAGCACTTGCACTTGTCCACGTAGTCGTCTGCGCTCTCGAATTCGCTTTCGATTATTAAAGAGCCATAACCATGAACTGATAATTGCGCCAGCTCGGTCTGTATCTCCACTTATAAGTGAGAGCAAGAATTCGAATAGATCCATTATTGCCAGTAACGGCAATGTGAGAAGTGTCGAGACTCGACCCCAACCAGTTGCAACCACCATTAATTGATGTCGACGTTGGAGGTCTTGGCGACTTCGACGTCTTGTCCCTACCGCACTGATTAAACGCTCTCCCGTCGAGATTGTTTGACGGTGAGCAACTTTTGCGCTCGGAGCTACAACCACACGAGCGCCAGCAACCTGTGCCCGCCAGCAGAGATCTAAATCTTCTCCAAGAACTGGAATGAGTGGGTCGAATCCACGAAGTGTTGTGAAGAGGTCATAGCGAACCAACGTCACCCCGCCAGGTGCGACAAAAACATCACGCTCGAGGTCTTGCTGTCCGTGATCAATCTCACCCAGATCAACACGTTCTTGCACTACACCGAATCGATCAGCGGTTTGACCAACATGGACCAACACCATTGGGTCTTCGTACTGGACAACCTTTGGGGTAACTATTCCAGCATTAGTTCTGAATGCTGCTTCGACCATCATCTGAACTGCATTCGTCTCAAGGCGAACATCATCATGGCAGAACAAGAAAAAGGCAGCTCCATCAACCATCAGAGCCGCCTCATTGCAGGCAGCACCGAAACCCTTGTTTTCGTCAAGCGTTCGTAAAAATGCCTTTGGCGCTACTGCAGCCACTCTTTCAGAGACGTTGTCATGCTCCCCGTTCGCTATGACGAGCAGGCTTAATTCCTCGTAGTCCTGAGCGACCAGTGAAGCCAGTGTGACTTCAAGGCCTGGTCCAGGGCCAGTGGTAACAACGACGGCAACGACGGCCGGAGCACGAGATTCCATCAGATAACAAGGCTAGTTCTCTTGGGAGAAAAATTCAGTCGCCTAAACACTGAAAAAACAGTGTTCTAAAGAAATAATTAAAGATTTTTGGGAGAAATACTTCGAAGTACGCTTATCGCGTCTCTGAGTGATGTTTCCATACTTATTGATGGTTTCCAGTTTGTCGCTGCGTGTATTTTTTCATAGCTACCTCGCATTACCGGAATCTCAATAGGCCGCAGCAGTTTTTTGTCAACAACGAGTTTTACATTCGGTGCCAGTAGCAAAACAAGTTGCTCAGCAATATCTTTAATCGCAACATCGCTCCCAGAAGCGATGTTGTAAACCTCTCCACGCTTGCCGTGTTCTATAAGCGACCTATAAGCCTTCACGACATCTCGAACATCACAAAAATCACGTCGAGTTGACAAGTCACCTACGGGGATTTCCATAGTTCCTGAAGTGGCGGCATTGAGCAGTCTAGAAATCAATGCAGGAATCACAAATTGAGTTGACTGCCCAGGGCCAATGTGATTGAACGGCCTAGCTATGACGACTTCTTGCGAGCTAGCAACCTCTTTGCAAAGCATTTCTGCTGCAAGTTTGCTCTGTGAATAAGGATTAGCGGGTGAGGCGACGCGGTCTTCTTGCAGTGGAAGATCTGATTCAGTCACCACTCCATAGACATCGGCTGTGCTGACGAATAGAACTTTTGCGGGACGCTCAAGCGACGCTGCACTCGTGAGAATATTTCTCGTGCCCTCTACGTTCACCCTACTGAACTCTTCTGGTCGGTCCCATGAGTCGCCCACGTGAGTGAGTGCAGCAAGATGGTAAATCGCATCGGGTTCAAAACTTGAAATGACTGTAGAAATACTTTGCAGATCAGTCACGTCGCATTCACGGTCAATTCCGAGTACTTCATCGCCGTGCAGTTCTAGATGTGAACGAAGATGTCTACCTACAAAACCATCAGCGCCGGTAATTACTGCGCGCATTTATTTAGCCTGGTCGTATGCGGTTAGGTGCTGGCGCAAAGAACGCTCCCACGTGAAGGTTTGTGCACGCTCTCTAGCTTTGAGCGATCGCTGAGCGCGAAGTTCATCATTGCTGGTAACCACTTCACTCAAGATTTGAGTGAGAGCAGCGCTGTCTCCAATTGGTATTAACTGTGCTGCTGGCCCTGCAATTTCTTCCATAACCGTGCCACGACTTGTCACTACTGATGCTCCACAAGCAAGCGCCTCAAGTACTGGGAGCCCAAATCCCTCACCACGAGATGGATAGGCAACACAGCGAGCTTGACGCAGGAGCGCTGGAAGTACAGCTTCATCAACAAATCCAAGTTGCTTAATGCGCCCTGATGCAGGATGCGCAGCTAGTTGTGCTTCCAGGTCTTTCAGACCCCATCCAGACTGGCCAGCCAGCCAAAGTTCAACCTCTTGGTCCTGTGCAGCAAGTTCAGCGAATGAACGAAGTAGAACGTCGAGACCTTTTCTAGGTTCCATTGTCCCGAGAAAGAAGACATAGGGTACGTCACTTCGTAGACCATGTTGCTCAAACAGCAAGCGATCGTTTGAAGCATCAGTAGTAAAGCGAGCGAGGTCAACACCAAGCGGTGCAACTACAACCGGAGCATGTCCCGGTAGAAATTCATCAATTTGTCGAGCCGTAAAGTCGCTGATGCTTAGCAAGACTTTGGCGTGTTTAGCTGAATACGAAATCGCGCGACGAAAGAAGGCAACTTTTGACTTTTCGTGCCACTCGGGATTG
>CAIKFN010000157.1 GCA_903826715.1 uncultured Actinomycetes bacterium | reverse complement strand
TTGATCTCGGCATCGGAGTAATCCAGGCATACATCTTTATGTTGCTTGCGGTTCTCTACTTCGGCATGGCAACCAGTCATGAAGAAGAACACGACGATGTCGCAGTAGCAGCCTCACACTAAATCAACCAGGAGGAATAAATAAAATGGCAAATACATCAGACATCGGATCTGCGGTACGCATCGCTGGTGCACTCATCGGTGGCGGTCTCGCCCTCGGTGGTGGTGCTATCGGAGCAGCAATTGGTGACGGTTTGGCCGGTAGCCAGACCATCGCAGCAATTGCCCGTCAGCCCGAAATTGAAAACAAAGCACGTCAGTACTTCTTCCTGACAGTGGGACTTGTTGAAGCTATGTACTTCATCAACCTTCTGTTCATGGTTGTATTCGTCTACGTATTCAAGGCACAGTAATTTTCTCGTTGTTGGGCCGCACGGCCCAACAACGTGGTTCGTCCACTAGCAAAAGAAGGTCTTCATGATCGCCGAGTCAATATTCCTCATCCCCAATGGAACGTTCATTGTTGAACTAGCCGTTGTGGCGGTGATTTTGTTTCTCGTCACGAAGTACATCCTGCCGCCCCTAAACAAGGCCATGGAAAATCGTCAAGAGCAGATTCGTGGCGCACTCGATGCAGCAGACCAGGCTCGCGCCGAAGCTGCTGCTGCGGGTGATGAGCGCGCCAAAGTGCTCGCCGCCGCGCGTGACCAAGCCCGAGAGATCGTGGCTGCAGCACAAGCGACATCTGATTCGGTGAAGGCCGAGTCTGGTGCTCGTGGGCAAGCCGAGTACGACCGCATCATTGCAGCAGCGCAGGGTGAAGTCGACACTGCCCGCCAGCGTGCGATTGATGAGGCATCAGCCAAGATTGGTGAGATCGTCTTTGACCTTGTCGCCAAGATTGTCGGACGCGAAGTTGACCAGAACGCCCACCAAGACCTCGTTCGCGAAGCCGTGAGTGCTCTTAATGCCGAGTCAGCGAAGGCCAAGAACTAGTTATGTTGCCAAAGCTCGAAGGATTCACTGCCGCCCTCTTGGGCTCACTCGATGCAAGCGTGCTCGCCACGGTTGTAAGTGACCTCACGTCGGTCGAGCAAACAATTCTTTCGAGAGCTGATCTTCGTGGTGTCCTCACCGACACTTCAATCACCGGCAACATTCGCGGCCAAATTGTTCGTGACCTCCTCACAAACAAGGTGAGCGCTCCAACACTTCGCCTCAGCGTCTTTGCTGCGTCTTCGGTGCCAGCACAAGAAGTCCCTCACGCTTTCAGTGAACTTCTTGCGGTGGCGCTTAGCTATAAAGAAATGGGTGTCTTCACACCAGCAAACTTAGGACTCATGAACGCTCGTAAGCGTGTTGGTGGGTTTGCAGATGCTCTACTTGAAAACCTCGAAACTTCTCAGTTCGCAACTATTGAAGCTGAACTCTTTTCATGGGCTCGCACCATTGAGGGCAACTTGGCACTTCGCCGCGTGCTGCTTGACCGTGACGCCCACGTTGCATCACGCGTTGGCACCGTGGAACAGTTGCTCGGATCAAAGGTCCACGCCGTAACACTCAGTCTCAGCCGCTACGTCATTGAGGGCGGACGCCCACGTGACGTTGTTGGAACACTCGACTATTTAGTTGACTACGTAGCTAAGGCTCGTGACTGGCGCGTGGCACGTGTGTACACCGCTCGTGCACTCGACGCCCAGAGCCAGAGTCAGCTCGTTACATCACTCAGTGCCCTCACCGGCAAGAGTGTTGAATTACAAATCGCTGAAGACGCATCGCTACTTGGTGGTGTTGTCGTTGACGTAGGCGACCTTCACCTAGACGCCACCACTCGTGGCCGTCTTGGTGTACTGCACGACGCCGTGGCGTCGGGACGTTTGTATGAATCTTCTCTATCTGGAAATAACTAGGAAAAGGAAACTGTGATGACTGAGCTCACCATTAGTGCCAATGAAATAACCGAAGCGCTGCGAAAGCACGTCACCGAATTCACACCAGCTGTTGGTGCGGAACAGGTTGGTCGTGTCGTAGAAGTTGGTGACGGCATTGCGCGTGTATCGGGTCTACCTTCAGCAATGGTTAACGAGCTGCTTGAGTTCCAAGACGGAACACTCGGACTCGCAATGAACCTCGATGAAGAGACCATTGGTGCTGTAGTTCTTGGAACCGTTGACGGCATCGAAGAAGAGCAGATTGTTCGCGCCACTGGCCGCATTCTTTCGATGCCAGTAGGTGACGCACTGCTTGGTCGTGTGGTGAACGCACTCGGAGAGCCAATCGACGGCAAGGGACCACTCGTTAACCCTAAGCAGCGTCGTATGGAAATCCAGGCCCC
>CAIKFN010000156.1 GCA_903826715.1 uncultured Actinomycetes bacterium | reverse complement strand
CGAGTGGCGCCGCTACATGCACCACTACAACTTCCCTCCATACTCAGTTGGTGAAACTGGTCGCGTAGGAGCTCCTAAGCGTCGTGAAGTTGGACACGGAATGCTCGCTGAGCGTGCACTTATTCCTGTACTTCCAAACGAACAGGACTTTGCCTACACGCTTCGTGTTGTTTCAGACATCATGGCGTCTAACGGTTCTACTTCAATGGCTTCAGTATGTGGTTCAACCTTGTCGCTTATGGCTGCGGGTGTTCCTATCAAGGCTCCAGTTGCGGGTATCGCAATGGGACTTGTGTACGAAGACGGCAAGTACGTAACGCTTACTGACATCTTGGGCGCAGAAGACGCATTTGGTGACATGGACTTCAAGGTTGCAGGAACTGCTGATGCTGTTACTGCGCTTCAACTTGACACCAAGATTGACGGACTTCCAGCTGACGTGCTTTCAAAGGCACTTCACCAGGCAAAGGATGCTCGCCTCACAATTCTGAAGCTCATCACTGACACCATTGCAGAGCCACGTAGCGAAGTTGCTGCTGTTGCTCCAAAGATTGTGACGATTGAAATTCCAATCGACAAGATCGGCGAAGTCATTGGGCCAAAGGGTAAGGTCATCAACACTTTGCAGCAGGAGACTGGCGCAGACATCGCAGTTGATGATGATGGTGTTGTTGGAACCGTAACTATAGGTGCCAAGGACGGACGCGCTGTTGAAGAAGCACGTCGTCGTATTTCACTTATCCTTGACCCACCAGTGGCTGAAGTTGGCGCGGTGTACCCGGGACGCGTTGTAAACATCGCGAAGTTCGGTGCATTCATTTCAATCATGCCGGGCCGTGATGGCCTGCTTCACATCTCGAAGATGGCCCCACTTAATGGTGGAAAGCGCATTGGACAGGTTGAAGATGTTGTTGAACTTGGACAGACACTTGAAGTGAAGGTAGATGACATTGACCCACAGGGCAAGGTTTCACTTTCACTCGCTGGTGAATACGCCAACATGGTTGTAGACGAAGAGCCACGTGCTGCTCGTCCACCACGTGAAGACCGCGGACCGCGTGAAGAGCGTGCACCTCGTGAAGACAAGCCAAAGGCTCCGTCATCATCTTTTGAAGCATCGTTCGAAGCTGAACTTGCTGACGAAATTGGTGACTTGGGCCCTGGTGGTCCATCATTCGACAGCACAGATGGTCCAAACCGTCGAGGACCACGTCCACGTCGTCG
This sequence comes from uncultured Actinomycetes bacterium, assembly GCA_903826715.1. Lineage (GTDB taxonomy): Bacteria > Actinomycetota > Acidimicrobiia > Acidimicrobiales > RAAP-2 > RAAP-2. Next base: position 31,892 of record CAIKFN010000156.1, on the reverse strand, counting down.
TTAATTCATTAGAACCCCCTGTGAATCAACGTAATGTTGATTCACAGGGGGTTTTTCTTTTGTAGCGTAGAGGGAATGAATAGCCCCGCTTCTTCTTCGTCAGTTTCTTGGTGGAGACCACTCGCGAAAGTTGATATTTGGGCAATATGGGCAATTGTTCTTATCCCAATAATTCTTTTCTCAGTTCCTGCACTACTGGGGCACCCTGCAATAACCGCTGACAACTTGATTCAGAATTTTCCATTACGTGCATTAGTCGGAAAAATCATGGCAACTGGTCACTTGCCATTAATGAATGTGTACATCAACTCCGGGTCACCACTGCTTGGTGGAATGAACGCCGGTGCTTTCTACCCTCTGACACTGATCTTTATCTTCTTGCCGGCACAGCTGGCTTGGGTCATCAACTTGATTGCGATTTATGTCACCAGCGCACTTGGCATGTATGCGCTTCTTCGCTGGCACCGCCTAAGTCCACTGGCGTCACTCGCAGCGGCGCTGAGTTTTACTTACACCGGTGCAATGCTCGGGCAACTTGTTCATCTAGCGGTGGTGCAGGGCTTCGCATTAATTCCGTGGTTCGTTTTGGTCTATCTGTCACTTGCAAGACGACTTCGTGACCTTCCAGATTCCTCTACATTTAAAGAAATTGTTAGTCGAATTAGGACATCAGTTGTCTGGTTCGCAGTTCTGCTCGGACTTACGTTCCTAACTGGCGAACCCAGGTCAATTGCTGAGATTGAGCTTCTAGGACTGATAGTTGTTCCATCAATTCTTCTCATTAGGTCTTCGTACTTCCTTGCGACCTGGAAGAAACGCATTACCTATCTACTCACCCTTGGCGTTGGTGGGATTCTGGGCATTGGAATCGGTATTTGTCAGCTCCTACCTGGTTGGGCGTTTATTGGTTCGTCGAACCGTTCGCAACTTTCATATTGGTTCTTTGGATCAGGATCACTTTCTGTGAAGTGGAGTGCACTGTTCTTCATCCCGGACATCTTTGGTGGTAATGGCACTATTGCTGGTCCAAAGTATTTCGTTAATTACAATTTGACTGAAGTAACCAGTTACGCTGGGATACTTGCAGTAATAGGCTTTTTCGCTTTTCTCTCTAGGTTTCAAAGAAAAGGTTGGCAGGGCGAAGATAAAGACTTCGTCCTTTATGTTGTGGTCGCCGTAGTTGGACTAATTGCAACTTGGGGTTCTTTCACCCCGCTCGGACATATCTTCCACGCGATACCACTCTTTAAGAGCACACGCCTCCAGAGTCGAAATGTAATTCTGGTCGACTTTGCCCTATCAGTTTTTTTGGCGTTATGGATACATCACATTCAAAAGAAGGACTACAAGAGAGCAGGACTCGTAGGTAAAGCGAAGTGGTTCACGCTCGCTCCCGCATTCATCACATCGACACTCTGTGTGTTGATGATCCTCTGGGCCCCACACGTCATCAATGTTTTGGGAAACGGAATTGCAGATTCGAACCTGGCTGTCAATGAGCGGGTCACACTAATTCAGCATTTACTAATTGCACTGGCAATCTTGGTCGTATGCATTAGGTTCATTTCTAAGAAATGGGCGCTTAAATCACTCCTGGTCATTTTGGCGATTGATGTGCTTATTTTTTGTCTGTACTGCGGAACAGGAATTGTTGGCGGCAATGTTCAGACCGAGCCATCAAGGCAACAAGCACTTTCGCTCTTTGGCTCAACTGGTAGAACGCTGATGATTGACCATGCGGGCGCGAATGCTGACGCAATTCAGAATCTTGGAATTGTTGACACAAATGTGTTCATACAGATACCGAGTGCCCAGGGCTACGGTTCACTTGTTTCGTCGCAATATGCCGAAATTACTGGGACACACTCTGAAGCACTGGCTGATCCGTGCAACCTTGGACGAGGGGAGTTTAAGCAGCTAAATCTATCGTCAGTCGTTATTGCATCGCAGCAACTAATGACTGCTATGTACCCAGGTATAACTCTTCGTCCAATCTGTCTGCCTCAGAAATGGAATGGTGGCAGCACAAAGCGATATTTCGGCAGAGTTATGAGCCTGAAATCAGTTGAGATTCATGTTTTTATGAAAAATAAGTTAGCTCCTGGTGAAATAAAACTTCAAATGATTGATGCGAATGGGAAGCCAACTGGAATAGCTACAACCCCTAGCGACTCAACCTCTGAAGTTGTTTCTTACAAATTTAAAAATGGTTCTGCAGTTGGAGCTGGATTTATGCTCTCGTCACCAAACAACTTCAAGATAAAGAGCACACTTGTCACTAGCGCTAGTGAACCATCCACTACGTATCAACTAAATAACTCTTTCCAAATAGCGATGGATGATGCACCGTGGATAATGACTAAGACCTTCGGGACGCTTGCGGTGTTCAGATCGTTTAGCAAAGACATTGAATACATGTTCTCTTCTGATTCATGCAACTGCAAAATTACAAGCGTAAAAGATGTTATTTATGGAGATAGTTGGGTGTACTTGGACGACTCAACAAGTGAAAACCTAATTAGGAGTGTGGCGTATCTTCCTGGCTGGCACGCGAACGCAATTGATCCTTCAACTGGTAAGTCCCATGCACTCATGATTGAAAAATATGGCCTAGTGCAGGAAGTTCGTATTCCAAGCGGTAAATGGATAATCCATTTTCACTACCACGCTCCTTATATCGAAAAGTCACTGCTTAGCTCAGCATTTAGTGTCCTGTGCGTCGGTGGCATTGCACTTTGGCCAGTACTCAACCGCCGTAGAAGTCGAAACGCTAAGGTTTAGTTATGAAATCACTCGCAATTATCGGTGGCGCAGGCCGGATGGGACAGGCACTAGCCGCTGGACTCGGCGAGAGTGGCGATTTCATAATTACTGCATTAGTTGACATCAACGAACCACAGAATCTTTTTGGTGCAACATACTTTTCTAAAATTTCTGATATTGATCCAGCAACTATTGATGTTGTAGTTGAGTTTTCTACTCCAGAAAGTGTTGTGAAATCTGCGGATTGGTGTGCGGCGAACAAAGTGGGTCTAGTAATAGGTGCCACTGGACTAAGCGCACAACAGCGAAGTGCAGTTGAGGCTGCCGGCAAGAAGACTGGAGTCCTCATTGCTTCTAACTTCTCACTTGGCGCAGTTCTTTCCGAGCGTTTTGCTGCAATGGCTGCACCGTACTTTGATCGCGTTGAGATTATCGAACTACATCACGATAAGAAAGTTGATGCTCCATCTGGAACGTCAATAACTACTGCACAAGGAATTGCAAAATCACGTAAGAGCGCCGGAAAGGCGTCTATTTCTGATGTAACCGAACGAGAAACATTCGCTGGATCACGCGGTGCTGACGTTGTTGATGGAGTGAGAATTCATTCTGTTCGTCTACCTGGCCTGGTTGCGCACCAAGAAGTTCTTTTTGGTGGCCCCGGTGAAGGACTGACAATTCGTCACGACTCCTTTGACCGAGCCAGTTTTGTACAAGGTGTAGCAATCGCCGCAAATGCGATTGGTGCGACCCCCTGCTTCCTAAGTGGCATTGATTCACTGCTCTAGGCATTGCTAGAAGCCTCAGACTGGTAACTTCTTATTCATGACATCACCACAATTTGGCCGCTTACTTACTGCCATGGTGACACCTTTCGCTTCAGATGGCTCTATTGATCATGACGTTGCGCGAGATGTTGCACGTTTCTTGGTCTCAGAGGGCAGCGACGGATTAGTTGTAGCTGGATCAACTGGTGAAGGAACTTCGCTTTCGGATGAAGAAAAACTCGAACTATTTGCAACCGTGGCCAGCGCAGTATCAGTTCCAGTTATTGCTGGCTCTACTTCTTCTGATACTGCCCGTTCAGTTGAGCTTACGAGCAAGGTAAAAGCAACGGGAGTGGCGGGAGTTCTCGCGACAACACCGGCATACGCTCGTCCCAGCCAAAAGGGGATTGAGCTTCACTTAGCGGCAGTTGCGCAATCAACACAACTTCCAGTGATGCTCTATGACATTCCATCTCGTACGGGACGAAAGATTGATTCAGCAACGACAATCTCCCTGGTTCAGAGCCACAAAAACATTGTTGCTCTAAAAGATGCTTCAGCTGATTTAGAACAAGCAAAGAACACCAAAACGGTGCTTGGCTCTTCACTAGATCTCTACAGCGGCGACGACTCACTAGTTCTCGACTTCATGGCAATCGGTGGCGTGGGCGTTGTGTCTGTTGCAGGTCACTGGGCAAGTTTGGAATTTTCACAAATGATTTCTGCATACGTTGCCGGTAATCACGTCATTGCGAATGAAATAAAAGCGCGACTTAACGATAGTTGTGCGTTTGAAGGAACACTTTTGTACCCAAATCCAATGCCATCGAAAGCAGCTATGAGATATTTAGGTTTTAATGTGGGCCAGTGCCGCCTTCCGCACGCGCCTAGTGATGCAGCGCTTGACACGAAAGCTGTTCAAATCGTGACGGCTCTGCGAGCAACTCGTGTCTAAGGACTCCGTTCGCGTTACGTTCCTTGGTGGTCTCGGCGAAATTGGCCGTAACTGCTGCGCTATTGAGCAAGATGGCCGCATAGTTGTTGTGGATGCGGGACTGATGTTCCCTGAGCCAAACATGTATGGCGTTGATCTAATTCTTCCTGACTTTCGCTGGCTGATTGAGCGCAAGGACCGAGTTGACGCGATTGTTCTGACGCACGGACACGAAGACCACACTGGTGCGCTTCGCTACCTCGTCAAAGACATCAATGTTCCAATCTATGGTGCAGCACTGACACTTGGTTTCGCTAAGCATCGTCTAACTGAAGCTCGCGTTGGACATGACCTCAGCTTTATTGAAGTGGCTGATGGTGAAAAGAGGAAAATTGGCCCTTTCGAAATTGAATTCATTCCAGTTACTCACTCCGTACCGAGCGCTCACGCGCTGGCCTTTCACACAAAAATTGGAATAATTGTTCACTCTGGCGACTTCAAACTTGACTTGACACCAATTGATGGAAGACGCACCGACATTTCTCGCCTTGCGGCCCTCGGTGACGAAGGCGTTGCGCTACTGCTGTGTGACTCAACGAATGCAGAAGAGCCAGGGTTCACTGCCTCAGAGCGCTCAGTAGGTGGAGCACTGCGACGATTATTCTTAGAACGTCCAAAGAAGCGCATTGTTGTTGCGTGCTTTGCGAGCCACATTCACCGCGTCCAGCAAATCATCAATGTTGCCCTCGAGCAGAATCGAAAGATTGCGCTTCTTGGAAGATCAATGGATGTCAACGTGAAGTTGGCCCGAAAACTGAACTTGCTGCATGTTGATACCGCGGACTTTGTAGACATTGCCAACATTGATCGATACGAACCGGGTGAAGTGTGTGTTATCTGCACCGGTAGCCAAGGCGAACCGTTAGCGGCGCTTTCAAAACTTTCTCGAGGAGATGCACGTGACTTCACTGTTGGTGCAGATGACACCATCATCCTCAGCTCACATCCGATTCCAGGCAACGAATGGTCCGTTGGCAGGTTGATTGACGATCTTCATCGTGCTGGAACTGAAGTTATTCACTCTGGTCATGAACCAGTACATGCATCAGGCCATGCTCGCCAAGGTGAGCTTCGTACGTATCACCAGCTGCTTCGACCAAGGAACTTTGTACCAGTGCATGGCGAATACCGTCACTTGGTGCATCACGCTGAACTCGCAGAATCCATGGGCCTTAGACACGAGCACATTCTGATTTGTGAAGATGGCGACCAGGTTGAAGTTTCTGATGCCGGTATTCGACTTTCGGGTCAGATTCCTGCGGGCTTTCACTACATTGACGGCAGCGCTGGCGACCTTGATGAGAAGCCACTCGAAGAGCGACGCATGCTTGCTGAGTACGGAGTTCTTCAAATTTCAGCTGGCATTGACCGTGAACGTGGCGTGATAGTCCAACCTGTTCGAATTACAACTCGCGGATGGTTTGAAGGCGAGAACGATAAGAAACTTCTAGATGCTGTCACCGACACTGTTCGAGACTCAATTCAAAATGCACTTAGCGAAGGTGACCGTGATGAGGGGTCGATTAATAAAGTTGCTCAACGTGCCGCAGGAAGAATTCTTGGACAGAAGTATCGTCGTCAGCCTGTTTTGCTGCCTGCAATAGTTGTTCTTTAATCCTGCTTGTTTGGTTCGCCGTTCTCGGCGTTCTTCTCTCCATGGCGCCAAAAAGCTTTGCGACTAATTTGTTCGTCCTTTAGTCCACGGTCAAGCAATGCTTCGCGTAGAACTTTTGTAATCGTAAATTCTCCAAAGAGATACGCGTGACCTTCATCAGCGGGGAATGCGAATGCACTAAGACCACTGAGAAGTCCTGCCGGGTCATTTTCTGCTCGACCATTTTTATCTACGAAGATTCCAGTGACTCCAAGTCCTTCGTCAAATGCAACGGTTAGCGAATCGTCATCATGCTTTGTTTCAACAATGAAGATTGCCTTGCCCGGAAGTTCAATACTCTCGGCCATTCGGTAAAAAGCGGCTAGGCCAGAAACGTCACCCATGAACAGATACCAATCTGCAAGTGGGTCTAAAGGAATTTTTCCGCGTGGCCCCACCAGGTCAACTTCGTCTCCAGGTTTGGCGGTCTTTGCCCAGCGGCTGCCTGGTCCTTCATGATCTGTGCTGACCCAGAGAGTGAACTGGTCATTTTCTGGGTCAACTGAGCGAACGCTGTAACGCCGGCGACCAAACGCTCCATTGGCATCAGCCATTCGAACCATCACGTCGTTGCCCGGCACACCAGCAAGTTTTTCAGCGTTCCCTGCAAGCACAACCTCATAGAGCGACGTGCTTATTTGCTTTGAAGAGACAATAGAGCCAACGTGGGCACTGACCCCAAGACGTTCGGCGAGTTTGACGGAAGAACTATCTGGCTGTGGCATGAAACCAGACTAGGTGGATTGGCACTAAAAATGGGCATATGTTCAGTAAGTTAGATGGTTGTGGCACAAGCACGACACAAGAAAAAGCCAGCAAAAAAGGCTCCCGCTCGTTCAACGAAGCGCTCAGCACCTACGGACACGCCGTCGGCCTGGAAGCGTCATGAACGAGACATTTGGATAGTCCTTCTGGTTGTTCTTGGCCTATTTTCCCTGTTGGCTGAGGCAGGGGCACTTGGACCAGTAGGCCACAGTATTTCAAAGGCACTTTCTTCTCTATTAGGCATTGGACGTTTTGCACTTCCTCCGACGCTTGTTGGTCTCGGCGCTGGTCTCATCTGGGGAAACCTTGAAGTAGATCGCACAAAATTTGCTTGGGGCATTGGACTCGGACTAGTTGGAGCTTGCGGACTCGGTGATCTTTTTGGTGGAAGGCCATCTCTAAGTGCGACCACTTCACATCTCGCGCACGCTGGTGGATGGCTAGGGGTGATTGTGGGCGGAGGACTTCACCGAACAATTGGAATTGCTGGTGCACTAGTTGTTTTGCTTGCAGTGATAGTCGTTGCAATCATGGTGACAACTGGCATAGGCCTTCGCGCACTTGTATTTGCCTTCGGCGCATTAATGCGTGCTCTTGGTGGCCGTCTCGCTTCGTGGTGGAATTCACGTCCTCAAGTTGATGAGAATTATGAAGAAGCAGTAGAAGTCGAAGAAAAACCACGTCGTCGTAAAAAGAATCAAGTGGAGGAAATTGAACCGCTTCCAGAACCTTTTATTTACGAAGAGGAATTCCCTGAAGAAGTTGTAGTGGAATACGAAGAAGAAATTCCACCTCCTGCGCTACCAGCTGATCACGCACCTGCAAATCCTGTAAAAGCTGTAGCCAAAGTTGCTCCAGTGCACAGCGACTGGGTGCTTCCACCAATGTCGCTACTTGGGCGTACCAAGGAACAAAAACAAGATAGAAGTGCAATTGATACTGCAGGCGCTGAATTAGTCACCGCCCTCGCGGCTCACGGAGTGGATACAACCCTCGTTGGTTACACAGTTGGACCAACCGTGACTCGTTATGAGTTAGAACTTGGACCTGGTGTCAAGGTGGCACGCGTTACCTCGCTCAACAAAGACATTGCCTACGCCATGGCATCGCCAGATGTTCGAATCTTGGCTCCTATTCCAGGACGATCAGCAATTGGTGTTGAAGTTCCAAATCGCCAGCGCACTCTGGTGGCACTCGGTGACCTTCTTGCTTCAGATGAAGCGGTGGGTGCACATCACGCTCTTGACGTTCCAATTGGAAAAGACATCTCTGGGAAAACAGTGGTTGTCAATCTCGGAGAGATGCCGCACGTTCTAATTTCAGGTGCCACTGGTGCTGGAAAGAGTTCGTGCATCAACTCACTTGTGACTTCGCTTGTAATGCGCGCAACACCAGATCAACTTCGTTTAGTTCTCATTGACCCCAAACGAGTTGAAATGGGGCAGTACAACGACCTTCCACACCTGATTGCGCCTGTCGTTGTTGACCCTAAGAAGGCTGCAGGGATGCTTGCTTGGGCTGTAAAAGAAATGGAGCGCCGCTACGACATCCTCGCCGCCAGCGGAGCTCGTGACATTACGAGCTATCAGGAGATGATTGCTCGAGGAGAACTCCAGCCTGAGCCCTCAGTTCGTGAACAGGTAGCTGAAGCCATTGAACGTGGATCAGGACTCGAGTCTGATGTTGAAGAACAACCTGGACCAGAGAAATTCCCATACATAGTCATTGTTGTGGACGAGCTCAACGACCTCATGATGGTTGCTGCTCGTGACGTTGAAGAGTCGGTAGTTCGAATTGCGCAGATGGCTCGTGCTGTTGGTATCCACTTGGTGCTTGCTACCCAGCGCCCAAGTGTTGATGTCATTACTGGAGTCATTAAGGCCAATGTGCCAAGTCGTATGGCGTTTGCAGTTTCTTCGCTTGCTGATAGCAGAGTGATTTTGGACCAAAGCGGTGCTGAGCGACTAATCGGAAAAGGTGACATGTTGCTTGTAACGGCGTCAAGCAACATCGCACGACGCCTGCAATCTCCTTGGGTATCAGAAGATGAAGTTAGAAAGATTGTTGAAAACTGGAAGGCTCAAGGTGGGCGAGCTGAAACAATCCTGGCTCAAGACATACCAATTGGCCGCACTGGAAGTGGCTCTCTGAATGCGTCCGCTAGCGATGACGATGACATGGTGCTCCATGAGGCTCGCCGTCTAGTGCTCTCCACTCAACAAGGTTCAACTTCTATGTTGCAACGAAAGCTTCGAGTTGGCTTCGCTCGTGCAGGTCGTTTGATGGATCAATTAGAAGAAGAAGGTATTGTCGCAGCGGGTGATGGTTCCAAGGCACGTCGAGTGCTTATGACTCAAGAACAGTACGACGAGAAAACCTCACTTTAGGCCGTGTCAGTAAAGCATCCTGCCCTTAGTGGCTTATTCATAAGGTTTGGTTCTCTGCTAATTGGAGCAACTGTCGCCACAGGAATAATTGTTTCGATGCAATTGCCGCTTTTAAATAAGCCTGCAGAGGCATCGTTGTCTTTAATGTCGATTACATCGAGTTTGCCGGCCACGAAAGTTCCATACGCGTGGCCAGGTATCGGTAGCGCTGCAATTGATGTTCCTTCAATGGGTGTGCTCGAGTCACATAATGATCAAGTTCGCCCAATTGCCAGCCTTACAAAAATGATGACTACGTATGTTGTCTTAGCCGCAGACCCTCTTGGCTATCCTGCAGCAACTTCATCAGACTCTGGCCCATGTGTGGTCATCTCTAGAGCTGACGTCGTGACGTATGAAGAAATGAAAGCTCAAGGTCAGTCAAGTGCGTATGTGATCGAGGGAGAGAAGGTCTGTGAGCGCGATCTGCTAGCGGGACTTTTAGTTCACTCTGCGAGCAACTATGCAGTTCTGCTGGCGAATATGGTCTCTGGCTCTGTAGACAAATTTGTGACAACAATGAATGAAGATGCGACAATTCTTGGACTCTCGAGCACTCATTACGTAGACGTTTCTGGATTCGGATCGGGATCTGTTTCTACAGCACAAGATCAAGCACAACTCGCAGCTGAAATTATGAAGTCACCGCTCGTGCGTTCGATAGTTATTCAACAAAATGTCGTACTTCCTGTCGCCGGAAGTGTTGGAACGTTCACACCATTTGTGGGTACGAACAACGTTATTGGAGTTAAGTCGGGTAGAACGACTGAAGCAGGTGGATGTGATGTGATGGCGATGTCATTTATAGTTAATAGTCAACCCCAGATTGCCTATGCAGTAGTACTAGGCATGCAGGGTGGCGACTTATTAACTCCTGCGGGTGAGGCCGCATTGGCTCTAGATAACTCAGTCGTTGCTTCAGTAGCGGCGGATGCTCACTACACATTTCTAAAAAATAGTTCTGTTGGCATTATTGGTTGGGGTAACCACACGACATCATTTGGGGTCGCCAAGAAAACAACAGTTCTCTGGTCCTCAACTTCGCCAACTTTGCCCATGAAACTTCAAATAAAACAGTTGACCAAAAGTATTCATAAGGGTGATGTTGTGGCTTGGCTAATTGTTAATGGGGTAAAAAAGTACCGAATACCACTTACTGCCCAAAAGAGCGCAACTCCACCATCGCTCTGGCAACGCCTACGCTAGATACATGCTCGCACGCGTTCCAGCCTCATCAGCCAACCTAGGCCCAGGGTTCGATGCGCTGGCGGTTGCCCTTGAGCTCTATATAGAGGTATCAATTGAGCCGAGTGATTCTTTTGAAATCTCGTCGGAAGGCTACGGTGCTGGACTATTTGACGACGAGAATCATATGGCTGCACAAATCGCCACACAAGTTCTTGGACACTCCAACTACAAGATGCACGTAAAGTCAGGAATTCCACTGTCAAGGGGACTTGGATCCTCAGCTTCGTTAGCGCTGGCGGCTGCTTCTGCGGCAGGATCGAATGATGTTCTTGGCATCGCCACCAAGATTGATGGTCACGCAGAGAATGCCGCCGCGTCACTACTTGGTGGACTGGTTGTTGCAAATCTAGAAAAAGATGGATCTATCGTTGCTCGGCCGTTGCAACTTGATAATGAGTGGCGCTTTGTGGTTGTTATTCCCGATGAAGAGTTGGCAACTGCTGATGCTCGGCGAGTACTTCCGAAGCAAGTCCCATTTGCTGATGCGGTTCATAATCTCAATTCACTAGGCCTTCTGATTGCGGGGCTTGCTAATCATCAGGATTTTGTTTCATCTGCAATGGATGACTATCTTCACCAGCCGTACCGAATGCCACTTCTCCCATTTGCCGCCCCGTTGCTACAAGCACTTCGTGATGCGGGTGCCGCGGCTTCGTGTTGGTCGGGGGCAGGTTCAACCATGTTGGGTCTCAGTACTCAAAAAAATGCACCCGGAATCGCCAAAGCTGCGAATGAGTTCCTTCAGATGAACTCGATTCCAGGACAAGTGCTTACTCTTAACGCTGATCGTACTGGCCTGGAAACTCGTTGAGCCTTCACACAAAGAGTCAAAAACGAAATACATTCGAGGGGCTAGCGCTTCTAATGACCGGGGCGACACTGATTCCTTGGTCTGTTGCAATTATTCAACCTATTTTTAGAGCTATTGGCCCTGCCGCTTCGAGCGGTTGGCGCTTTGCATTTGGCGCAATTGTTTTGCTCGCAATTTCACGACCAAATTTGAGGAAATGGACAAAAGAACAATGGATCACAGCATTGATCTTTGGATTTGTTACTGCATTTATGAATCAGGCGTTCTACCAAGCAATCGAAAGAATTCCGCTAGGTAGTGCAGTATGTATTGAATTTATTACAGGTCCATTTTTAGTTGCCGCACTTGGCAAAAGATCATGGAATCAGTTTCTACTCATTCTTCTTGGAGGAGTAGGAGTTGTTTGCTTGTCTCACCCTGGTGGTGGAGTGACATTTGCTGGTGCAGTTTTCGCTGTTGGTGCTGGGCTCGGCTGGGCATCGTACATATTGGCGTCACACCGAATGGGCGGACAAACACTTGGCTTTGAAGGTCTTGCTGTTTCAATGTCGATCTCAACAATTTTTTGTCTTCCATTTATTGTTGGATCTGCACACACATTGTTGTCACAGCCTTACTTGAGTGCTCGAATGCTGATAGTGGCGACCATGTCAATTGTGTTCGGATTTGGAGCAGAGCTCTTGGCCTTTAGACGTGTAAAACCAGCTACTGCCGGAGTGATGATGTCACTCGACCCAGCGCTCGCGTTCATGATTGGCGTTATTTTGCTGTCTGAAAAAATAACTGCCCTGGACATCCTTGGATTAGTCCTTATTGTGTCTGCTGGTGTTGGCGTTACCTTTCGAGAGGCACGAAAAGAATTATTAGCCGCTGAGTAGGCTAGAGGGCGTGGGAACGCCCAAAACTTTTGCTATTCGCACCTTTGGATGCCAGATGAACGAGCATGACTCTGAACGTCTCGCGGGCTTAATGGTTGCAGATGGACTGGTTCCTGCAGAAAAAGATTCAATTGCGGACGTCGTGATTTTCAATACGTGCACCATTCGAGAAAATGCTGACCTTCGCCTTTACAGTGCGCTTGGCGAGTTGAAGGACTACAAAAAAGCTCATCCTGAGATGCAGATTGCGGTAGGTGGGTGCATGGCTCAAAAAGACCGTGACGACATTCTGCGCCGTGCCAACTGGGTCGATGTTGTCTTTGGAACTCACAATCTAACTTCAGCTCCAGGACTCTTGAAGAAAGCATTAACCGACGGCCCGCAGATTGAAATACTTGACGCACCAGACCCTGAAGCGCATAAGGACATGGCTCCAGCTCTTTACGCAGTTCGTGAACTTCCGTTCGCGGCGTGGGTGACTATCCAGACTGGATGTGACAACACGTGTGCGTACTGCATTGTGCCCTCGGTCCGTGGTGTTGAAGTGAGCCGATTAGTTGAAGACATTATGCAAGAAGCAACAATGCTTGCCGCTTCAGGCGTGACTGAAATTACGGTTCTCGGCCAAAATGTCAACTCATATGGACGCGACATCACTGGACGTAGTCCGCTTTTCTCAGACCTGCTTCGTGAACTTGGAACCATTGATGGCATTGAGCGAATCAGGTTCACCAGCCCTCACCCCAAGGACTTCCGTGACGACACTATTCGGGCAATGCTCGAAACAAAAGCGGTATGCAACCAGCTACACCTACCGCTCCAGTCGGGATCTAATCGTGTTCTCAGCTCTATGAGGCGCGGATACACCATCGAGCGCTACATGGAGAAGCTCAACGCCGCTAGGGCTGCAATTGACGATCTCGCAATAACCACCGACATCATTGTTGGATTCCCTGGTGAAACTGAAGCTGAATTTGAAGAAACACTCGCAGCGGTCGCCGAAGCGCACTTTGACGCTGCCTACACATTTATTTTCTCTGCTCGAGAAGGAACTAGAGCTGCAGAAATGCAGTCTGAGTTCATCGAAGACGAGATAGTTGCTGAAAGATTCGATCGCTTGAAGGAAGTGCTTAACCGTTCTGCGCTCGAGAAGCATCAGGCTCGTGTTGGCAACACTGAAGAGGTGCTGGTTGAAGGACCGTCGCGCAGAAACGATCAAGTTCTTTCTGGGCGCACTCGTCAAGGCAAGCTCGTCCACTTCCCAGTTACTAATGAGCCTGTCCGTGCCGGTTCACTGGTCACTGTGAAGCTTCTTAAGGCTGCTCCGTATCACTTAAAAGGTGAACTCGTTTCTGTTCTACGAGCACCGAAGCACAAAGTAAGAATTCCACTTCACGTCTCATGATGAACCATGGCGGCATGGCTGTCGCGCTCGTTGGGCCAACCGCGTCTGGAAAATCAGCTCTCTCACACGAGCTTGCTCTTGAGATGGGTGATGTGGAGATTCTCTGCGTTGATGCAATGACTGTCTACAAGGGCATGGATATTGGAACTGCAAAACCTACTAAGCAGGAACAAAAAGAAGTTCCGTATCACTTGATTGATCTCATTGAGCCAAATGATGAGTTCAATGTTGCTCAGTTCCAATCAGAAGCACGTGATGCTTCTGACATGGTGAGAAATCTCGGCGGGGCAGTGCTCTATGTAGGAGGCACGGGACTTTACGGCCGAGCAGTTCTTGACAACCTAGATATTCCAGGTCAGTTTCCTTCCGTTCGAGCTGAGCTCGATGAACGGGCAAAGTCTGAGCTCGATGCTCTCTACAAGCAACTTCAAGAACTTGATCCACTCGCAGCAAGTCGAATGGAATCAAACAACGAACGAAGAATTACTAGAGCGCTAGAAGTCACACTAGGAAGTGGAAAACCATTTTCTTCATTCGGATCTGGACTGCGTGAATACGGACCCGTGCGAGTTGTTCAAGTAGGGCTCAGTCCTGACATTGAGCTACTGAGCACTCGAATTGAAGTGCGCTTTCGGTCCTGGATGGAACAAGGTCTATTAGAAGAAGTGCGTTCACTGGCAAGTAGTCCCGCAGGCATGTCTCGAACTGCTCGCCAAGCGGTTGGCTACCGTGAACTACTTCGCCACATTGAAGATGGCCAGCCTCTTGAAGAGTGTGTTGTTGATGCAATCACCCAGTCGCGCAGACTCGCTCGTCGCCAGCGCTCATGGTTTAACCGAGACCCTCGCATTGAGTGGTTCGCAGAGCCTAGAGACGCTGCAAAACGGCTTCGAGAGGTGTTGACAACCTCTGATGGGTTCGTGCGAGACTAGAAGAGTGGCTTTACGTTCTCTACAAAAATGGCACGGTGCTGGCAATGATTTCATTGTCGACGTTATTGAACAGGGCACTGCCGAGTGGTGGACGCCTCAGCGTGCAATTGACGTCTGCAATCGTCACACAGGAATTGGCGCAGATGGACTGCTGCTTGCTGAAGTTGGATCAGAAGTTTCAATGGTTCTCTATAACGCCGACGGTTCTATTGCTGAAATGTCTGGAAATGGCATCCGCTGCCTTGCTGGCGCAGTTCACCGAACTACACACGCGACTTGGAATGAGCTCAAAGTCTCAACTCAGGCAGGGGTTAAAACTGTCACACTCAACATGAGTGGCGACACAGGCACCGGCAGCGTGGATATGGGCCAAGTAGTTCTTAAAGATGCACTTCCCGGAACGCTCGGTGTCGCAAACGTAGGCAATCCCCACGTAGTTGTTGAAGATAATCATTCTTGGTCTGACGCCGAGAGAGAATCACTCGCAGCAGATCTTGCCGCGCAACTTGGCGGTGCAAATGTTGAGTTCATTCGTTTCATTGATAAGAAGCATCTTTCACTTCGCGTTATTGAACGTGGAGTTGGTTGGACCCAAGCCTGTGGAACAGGAACGTGCGCAAGTGCTGCAGTGGCGCACAGCCTGGGCAAGTGCGATCAAGACGTCGTCATTTCAAACCCTGGTGGAGACCTTCGTGTTCAGTTAAGTGGTTCAAACGCGGTACTAAGTGGCCCAGTGCAGTTCGTAGGCAATGTGGAGTGGCTCGAAGCTTGACGTATATTCCAACCACGCTTATCGATCGCACGTTTCGAGAGCGCATTGTTTTAGTAGGGGTACTTTTCCCCGGTGTTACTTCTGAAGAACTCGAACGCCAACTAGATGAACTTGCTCTGTTGGTTGATACTGCTGGAGCAGATGTGGTTGCGCGCATTGTTCAAAGACGCGATGCACCAGATCCTGCAACGTTCCTTGGATCTGGAAAGGTTCAGGAGCTTCGCGAAATCTGTCTCGCAGTTGACTCAGACACCGTTGTCTTTGAGCACAACCTTTCTCCGGCGCAGCAGCGAAATTTAGAAAAGATTCTCGGCCGCACGGCCATTGACCGTACCGCGGTGATTCTTGACATTTTCGCCCAGAATGCGCGTACTCCTGAAGGAAAGGCACAAGTTGAACTTGCGCTACTGCAGTACCGACTCCCACGCCTTCGTAGAGACAGTGGATCTCTCTCTCAGCAGGCAGGTGGTATTGGAACGAGAGGGCCAGGAGAAACACAACTCGAAGTTGACCGCCGACGCCTCATTCACCGTATTCACGCAATTGGACGCGAACTCAAACAAATAGACCGCACTAGAGACATCCAGCGCCAGGGCAGAGACCGAGGTCGTCACCGTGAAGTAACACTTGTTGGCTACACCAATGCTGGAAAGTCCTCGATGCTCAATGTACTTACTGACGCGGACGTCGTTGCAGAGGACCGACTCTTTGCGACACTTGATCCACGAACTCGCCAGCGTCAACTTCCCGGTGGAGAAACCGTGCTCTTCACTGACACAGTTGGATTCATTTCTAATCTTCCTCACGGACTTATTCAGGCGTTCATGAGCACCCTTAAATCCGTACAGCAGGCTGACCTCTTAGTTCATGTTGTTGACGGAGCTTCTGATGACGCAGAACTCCAGATTGCAGCAGTGCGTGAAGTCTTAAAAGAAATTGAAGCAGACCATGTTCCAGAACTCCTTGTTTTCAATAAAGCTGATGTTTCTGATGCGCAGGCGAAGAGACTTTCTGCGCTCTACGAGGGAAGTGTCTGGGTATCGGCGAAGACGAGCGAAAACCTCGATGAAGTAATTGCCACAATTGCGGACCGAATCCGTTCCGAAGACCGAGTGATGACGCTGCATCTTCCGCTTGATCGTGGTGATTTACTCGCCATGGCTCACCGTGAAGGTGAAGTCATAGATATGAGCATTACCGACGAAGCTGTTGTTCTCCATGTAGTTTTGGACGCAGTAGGAGCGTCCAGATTCGCTGAATGGAGGGTGACGTCATGAGTTTTACACCGCCGCCGTATCCATACGACCGACTCGATGTCCTAAAGAAGTCTGCTGGTCGCTTCGAGGGTGGACCAATTGACTGTTCTATTGGAACACCTGTTGACCCACCCTTCCAAGGTGCAGTTGAGGAGCTGGCACGAGCAACTGGAGCACGTGGATATCCCACTTCAGCAGGATCACCAGAGTTCCGAAGTGCAGCCGCCGAGTGGATGAAGCGTCGGTTCAATGTTGACGTCTCTATTGACAATCTGGCAGCCTGTGTAGGCACCAAAGAGTTTGTTGGAACGCTTGCTGGTTACCTTCACCTTCGCTCCCCAGAGCGCGACACAGTGCTGTTTCCTGCAATTAGTTACCCGACCTATGCAATGGGAGCAACGCTCGCAGGACTTAGGTCTGTTCCAGTTGCCATGGTGAATGGCAAACTTGATCTCAGTTCAATTGATCCTTCAGACATTTCACGAGCACTAGTTTTGTGGTCAAATTCACCGTCGAATCCGACAGGTTTTCTAGATGACCTCGAAGCAGTCGCGAAGTGGGGGCGAGCAAATAATGTTCTTGTTGCGAGCGATGAATGTTATGCAGAATTCACGTGGCTCGGGAAACCGCGCTCAATTCTCGAACATGGAAGTGATGGCGTAATTGCCGTGCACTCAATCTCAAAGCGCTCAAACCTTGCAGGGGTACGAGCTGGTTTCTATGCAGGGGATGCTGAGGTTGTTTCATTCCTTCGCTCTGTTCGCCAGCACGCCGGGTTCATGGTGGCAGGTCCGGTACAGTCAGCAGTCGCCGCGGCATATCGCGACGATGCTCATGTTGAAGTTCAGAAAAAGATTTATCTCTCAAGACTCGAGATGATGTCCAATGCTCTTGAGGCGTTCGGAGTCTCTGCACCAGTTCCTGAAGGTTCGTTCTACTTGTGGTGCTCAAAAGACGGTATGGACGGCTGGGAGCTTGCTGCATTACTTGCTGAAACTTCCGGTCTCATTGTTGGCCCAGGTGAGCTCTATGGCGAGAGTGGTGCTTTATTTGCTCGCGTGGCGGTGGTTCAGCCCGATGAACGGTTAGCCCTTGCTGCTTCAAGGTTGTCAAAGAGTTAAGACCTTCACAAGTACGATGGGATAATGAGTTCGCTCGAATCCAACATCGAAAAGTGGTACAGCCAAATCGGAGACATGACTCCGCAAAACCTTGAAGCACGAAGGGATGTTGAGCTAGTCATCACCAAGCTTGATGACGGTCAACTCCGAGTTGCTCAGATCAACGAAAAGAATGAAGTAGTTGTTAATGAGTGGGTCAAGAAGGCTATTCTGCTTCTGTTTCGTCTTCGCGGTCTTGAAAAGGCTGAAGTCGGGCCATTCGAATTCCTCGACAAACTCGAGCTAAAGACTGACTATGAACGCCGTGGTGTCCGTGTTGTTCCAGGCGCGTCAGCACGTCGCGGAAGCTTTCTGAGTCCAGGAGTAATTCTGATGCCAAGTTACGTAAACATTGGAGCTTGGGTAGGTCCAGGCACGATGGTTGACACGTGGGCCACAGTTGGAAGCTGCGCACAAATTGGATCGAACGTTCACCTCGCTGGAGGCGTTGGTATTGGTGGAGTTCTAGAGCCTGCAAACGCTGTTCCTGTAGTCATTGAAGACGACGCATTCATTGGTAGCCGCTGCATGATTGTTGAAGGCGCACGCGTTGGTAAGGGTTCAGTGCTTGGTGCCGGAACAATTCTCAATCCATCAATCCCTGTAATTGATGCCCAGACCGGTGAAGAGGTATCTCGAGGATATGTCCCTGATTACTGTGTTGCGGTAAGCGCAAACCGTAAGCGTGAATACCCAGGTGGAGAGTTCTACCTTCCTTGTGTGCTCATCATTAAGCGAATGAGTGAAGGCGAGCGTCACAACAAGGCTGCTCTTAATGACATTCTTCGTGACCATGGTGTTGCAACGTGAGTCGATTAGACGACACCCTTGCCCTCGTGACAATTGCGTCTGTCAGTCGCAGTGAAGCCGCGCTGGCAACACACATTGAGAAATTGCTTGTCACAAACACATCTCTCGAAATAACTCGAATTGCCGACAATGTCATTGCACGAACTACTGGGGCACTGCCGGAGCGCGTGCTGATTGCTGGTCACATTGATACCGTGCCCGGAGAGGCGAGTGAGGCAAAGATTGTTGGCGATGTTCTGCACGGCGTTGGTTCGTGCGACATGAAGGGCTCGGTTGCAGTGATGCTGGAACTTGCAATGTCAAGCAAGCCAAGGTCAACTGAAATCACTTGGGTCTTCTACGCAAAAGAAGAAATTGCCCGTAGCGAGTCAGGACTTCATGAAGTACTTGCTGCTAGTCCTCAACTACTAAAGGCTGATGTGGCCATTCTCGGCGAACCATCTGACGGTGGCGTTGAAGCAGGGTGTCAGGGGAGCCTTCGCATTGAAATTCAATTGAAGGGTGCTCGAGCTCACACGGCTCGTCCTTTTACTGGTCGTAATGCAGTTCACCGTGCGGGAGAAGTTATTTCGAAGATTGCTGCCTTTACGCCTCGTGAAGTAGTAATTGATGGCGCATCATACGTAGAGCAGATGCAGGTAGTGGCAGTGAATGGTGGCATTTCACCAAACGTTGTTCCTGACACAGCGTCACTCACCGTGAATCACAGGTTCGCTCCGGACAGGAACAGCGATGAAGCGCTTGCAGCGATTAAGCAACTCCTTGGATCTTCTATTGAAGATGGAGACACCATTCAGATTATTGACGCTGCTCCTAGCGCTGCGCCTTCGTTAACAAACTTGCGTCTTAAATCCTTAGTTTCGCTAACAGGTGTTCCAGTTAGAGGAAAGCTCGGATGGACCGATGTTGCTACATTCAGCGAACTAGGAATACCGGCCACGAACTTTGGCGCTGGTGACCCGCTGCTCGCACATCGCAGCGATGAATTTGTAACACTTAGCGAGCTTGATGAATACGCTCGTGTTTTAGATCAGTGGCTTAGTAATTAGTAATTACGAAGTACTGAAATAACGCGACCAAAGATTGCAACATCTTTTGAGTCAAACTCCATGGGCTCCATTGTGCTGTTTTCAGGCTTAAGAACAGTTCGTGATCCTTGTGGGAAGTAGCGCTTCACTGTTGCTTCGTCGCCTGGAATACCGGCAACAACGATTTCACCCTTGTTCGCGGTCTGTTGACGCTGGACAACAATGAAGTCACCTGGCAGAATTCCTGCGTCGATCATTGACTCTCCACGAACCTGTAATACAAAGCTGTCACCACGACCAGCAAACTGCTCTGGGATTGACATGAGTTCGTGTGTATTTTCAGCAGCGAGAACTCCAGTTCCTGCTGCTACGTCACCAACGAAGGGGATGTGTCGGATATGTTGATCGGGCATTGGGTTCTCAGCATCAAGTCGAACAATGAGCGTTCGTGGCTGTTGAGGATTACTGGCGAGAAATCCACCCTCTTTAAGTACATTGATGTGGGTGTGAACTGTGGCGGGGGCCAAGCTCACGTGGGTACCGATTTCACGGATCGTGGGTGGAAAGTTACGCTCTCGCTGACATGTTGCGATGAATTCGAGTATTTGTCTACGAACTGGGGTTAAGACTTCAGCCATGGGTCCTCCTAGGACGAACAGTTGTTCGTAGGTTATCGCAATTTGAGCAAGAAATCAAACACCTGTTCGTATGGCAAAATTCCTTGTTTTATGAACGTATCGAATTTTTTCTGTGAACTGTCTGTGATGTACAGTTCACCTAGGTCAAATCGACCAGTAATTCATGTCAGTATGCACGGGGCTTTTGCACAGTGTTGAACGCAGGAACTAAATAAAAGTTAGGAGAACGAACTATGAAGATTCGTTTGAATAAGTCAGTTGCTGCACTTGCAACTGGTGCACTTTTGCTTGTTGGGGTACCGGTTGCCGGTCTTGCAACAGCTTCTAGTGCAGCAGCAAAGCCTGTGTACGTAATTGGATATGAAGGCCCACTGACTGGATCTGGCGCTCAATACGGACAGAACGAGCTCGGTGGCCTTAACCTTGCAATTAACAACGCGAACGCAACTGGGATGCTTCCATTTACTTTGCAAGTTAAGTCATACGACAGCCAGGGTGACCCAACATTGTCACCAGCACAAGCTCAGGCTGAAGTTGCTAATACAAACCTTGTCGCCGTTGTTGGTGACGCATTCTCTGGTGCAACTCACGCAGGTGAACCGTACTGGTACAGCGCACACGTCGCCGCAATTACTCCATCAGCTACTGCTGTGACGATTGCAACCGGCAAGAACAACTTCTTCCGCATGGTTTACGGTGACGACATTCAGGGAACAACTGACGCTAACTTCCTCGTAAAGACTAAGGGTGCAAAGACAGTTACTGTAATCAGCGACGGATCGTTCTACGGTGCGGGTATTGCTGGTGTTGTTTCTGTTGCTGCAAAGACTGCTGGCGCAACTGTAACTAATGACGCACTTCCACAGACTTCAAGCTGCTCAGGTGGCGTTGCATCTGTAAGTGAATTTGCTGCTGAAGCTACGAAGATCAAGGCATCTAACCCAGCTGCAGTTTTCTACGGTGGATATGCATGTGACTTTGCAAACCTTCTTCCTGCACTTAAGAGTGCTGGTTACAAGGGAACTGTAATGTCAGGTGACGGATCGTACGATGCTGTTTTGCTAAAGACAACAACACCTAAGAGTGCCGCAAAGGGTGCTTACTTGAGTGCTGCTAACTGTGGTTCAACAGGTAACTTGACTGGCACACTTGCAAAGCAGTACAAGAAGTTGACTGGCATTGAGCCTGCTGCTGCACTGTACGACGCTCAGGCATATGACGCTGGAAATATCCTTGTCGCTGCTCTCCAGAAGGTTTCACTTACTGGTGGCGTTCCTGCAATCCGTGCTGCAATTATTACGTACTTGCACGCTGGCTCATGGACTGGCGTAACTGGAAAGATTCAGTTCCAGGCAAACGGAAACCTTGTTGGTACCGGTAAGGGCAACATTGCTATTTACAAGGTAACTGGGACGAAGCTGCCTACAGCTCACACTTGCTACTAAGTATTTAAAGATTTGATTGAGAATGCGCTGGGAGTAAATCCCAGCGCATTCTCCTTTCAATTATGATTTCGCCTAGATAAGAAAGGGCAAAAGTTGCACGGTTTTCTGAGTTACCTCAATGCACATTTTCATGCTCTTCGACTCGAGTTTTGGGGTCTTTTCATCGGCGGAATTGGTTCTGGCATCATTTATGCCATGGTCGCCATTGGTTACACGATGGTTTATGGAGTTCTACGCTTAATTAATTTTGCTCACTCAGAGATTTTTATGACCGGTGCATTTGCTGGCTATTTCACACTGAATTACCTCATTGGCTCTTCTTCGCCAACTGGCTTCTCGTCCATACTTCTGATAATTGTTGGAATTCTTGCTGGCGGCATTACCGGATCATTTTTCGCAGTAGTTCTAGAGCGCGTTGCTTATAGACCACTACGTATTAGAAAAGCGCCAAAGATTGCCTACCTCATCAGTGCAATTGGAGCTTCGTACTTCTTGCTAAATCTTGCAGCAAAAGAATTCGGACGAATCGGTCGTGGGATCGCTCAGCCATATCAAAATCACACTGTGTTTACGATTTTTGGTGCTCCAGTTGAAATGTACAACATCATCATATTTGTAGCGGCTGGAATAATGCTCATTATTGTGGACCGACTCGTTAGTAAGACTAAATTAGGACGAAGCATTCGTTCAGTCGCACAGGACTCCGAAACAGCGTCACTAATGGGTGTTGACATCGATAGGACAATTGCTATGACGTTCGTCATAGGTGGTTTCTTGGGTGGAGCCGCTGGTTTCCTTTATGCACTAAATGTCGGTGTGTTGTACTCAATGGGGTTTACACCAGCGCTGAAGGCTTTTACTGCAGCGGTACTCGGTGGAATTGGAAATCTTCGCGGCGCAGTTATTGGTGGGCTCATTCTTGGAGTCACTGAAAGCTTTACCGTCGTGTTTTTTAGTGGTGCTTACACTGATGTTGTTGCATTCGCAATCCTTGTTCTCGTTTTGATGTTTAGGCCCACTGGAATTCTCGGGGAACTCATTGGTAGGTCCGCATAATGAATCTTCCATTCATAAAAAAATTCTCAACCAAAGCCCTCATAATTCTTATTTCGAGCGAGCTTGCAGCGGTTGTCACGGGTCCTCCTGGGAATGGCGATACTCCATGGGTTGGATTCCATGATTCAATAACTCAAAAGGCGTCATTTTTTGGTTTGTTTGTTACTGGGAGATGGGCGCTGTTCTACGCAATAGGCATTATTTCCTACTTAGCTGTGCACTTTTTCAAGAAGTTAAATTCCAATAATTCTGCGATGGACTCATTACGTTCGCAGTACAGTTCTGTAGCTAAGAATAAGTACTTCAAATTGGCTGCCGTACTTGTAATCGGGGTTCTCGCGATACTTCTTCCGACGGTTATTACCGACCCGTTCTGGCGCGAGGCGATGGTTTCACAAATTGCAGTATTTGTTTTGCTTGCTCTTGGCTTAAATGTTGTTGTGGGATTCGCTGGGCTGCTCGACCTAGGTTTCGTTGCGTTCTATGCGGTTGGTGCTTACGCAACTGCATGGTGCACTGGCGCGCTACCAATGCCACCAATCTTTGGATCACATGTAAATCCATTTTTTGCAATTCCTATTGCGATCATCCTTGCGATGGTGGCAGGCGTTATCTTGGGTATTCCAACGCTTCGACTCCGTGGTGACTACCTAGCAATTGTGACGCTCGGCTTTGGAGAAATTATTACGCTGTTCGCAAATAACTTGACAGGCATAACAGGCGGTGCTCAGGGAACAAAGCAAGTTCCGCATTTCTCGCTCCACATTGGGCCACTCAAATACATCTGGGGTCTTGATCCAGTGCCGTACTACTACTTAGTGATTGGTTTCGTAATTCTCTTCATCTTCATTTTCTACTCACTCGAACACTCGAGGGTAGGACGTGCATGGACCGCAATTCGAGAAGATGAAGTTGCCGCAGAGTCCCTAGGTATCAATCCACTCAAATACAAAGTTATGGCTTTCGCAATCGGTGCAGCGAGTGCTGGCTTCGCTGGTGTCATGACAGCGGCTCAGTCGAATTTCTTAACTCCAGCTACTTTCACCCTGGCTCTCTCAATCAACATTTTGGTGCTCGTAATCTTTGGCGGGATGGGTTCAATCTTCGGTGTAGTTTTTGGTGCAATTGTTATTCAAACAATCACCATGTATCTGATTCACACACCACCAGCCGGATACCAGCCCCCAGACCTCTACATCTACATTGGTGCGCTGCTCGTCATCATGATGATTTTCAGACCTGGAGGACTTTTTCCAGCTCGTCGAAGACAACGTGCTGACGTTGCAACTTCAAGTCTCGAGAACAGCAATGGCTAATCTTTTTGAGGTTTCGAACATAACTTTGCGATTTGGCGGGGTGGTGTCGCTTTCGAATGTTTCGCTCTATCAAAAGCGAGGAGAGATTCTTGCAGTCATTGGGCCTAACGGAGCTGGAAAGACTTCTTTGTTTAATTCACTTACGGGTGTCTATCAGCCTCAAGAAGGTTCAATCACATTCAACCCCAAGGAGGGGGAGCCAATTTCAATAATTGGCAAGAAGCCTCACGTAATCTCTCACACTGGTGTCGCACGCACCTTTCAGGCTTCAAGAATGTTCAACGCATTGACCACGTTTGAGAACGTGAAGATCGGTGCCGAGTCTCACAAGGGGATCGGAGCAATCGGTGCAATTTTACGTGGTCCAGCTACCCGCAAGGATGAGAAATATTCAGATGCCCGAACATGGGATCTTTTAGATTTTGTGGGGCTGCGTGCTAAGGCCAATTACATTGCATCATCACTTTCATACGGCGAGCGTCGTCGTTTGGAGATTGCCAGAGGACTCGCCACAAATCCGGAAGTACTTCTTCTAGATGAGCCTGCGGCGGGAACAAATCCTTCAGAAAAACTTGAACTTACCGATCTCATCCGTAAAGTTAGAGATCAGATGGGTGTTTCAATTCTTCTTATTGAACACGACATGAAGCTCGTTATGTCACTCGCTGAACGTCTCTACGTTTTGAATTTTGGAAGTGTCATTGCAGAAGGAACCCCAGACGAAATTCGTGCAAATCAGAACGTTGTCGATGCTTACTTGGGTACTACGACTGCAGAGGGTGCGAACTAATGCTTGAGGTAAAGAACGCAGTTGTTCGCTATGGAGCCATTACGGCGCTACACGGCATTTCACTTGAAGTAAACAAGGGTGAAATTGTCACATTGCTCGGTGCTAATGGCGCTGGTAAAAGTACGACCCTTCGAATGCTTTCTGGTTTGCAAGCTGCGCAGGAAGGTCAAATACTTTTTGAGGGTGTTGATATCGCGAACACTAAGCCACATAATTTCACTGCTCTTGGAATCAGTCACGTCCCTGAAGGTCGTCGAATTTTTCCTCAAATGACCGTGGAAGAGAATCTTGATATGGGTGCATACAGTCGCAAAGACTCCTATGTTGATGACATTGAGAAGATGTTCATCATGTTCCCGATATTGAAAGATCGCAGAAAGCAACTGGGCGGAAATCTTTCTGGCGGTGAGCAGCAGATGCTCGCTATTGCTCGTGCTTTGATGTCTCGTCCTCGCCTGCTGTTGCTCGATGAACCCTCAATGGGGCTCGCACCCATGATTATCGAGAGTATTTTTCAAATTATCGGAGATATCCGAGAAACTGGAACTACGGTCTTTCTTGTAGAGCAAAATGCTTCTCAGGCGCTTAGATTGGCAGACCGTGGCTATGTCATGGAAAATGGTCGTATTGCCTTCAGCGATAAGGCATCAAATCTGCTGAACGACCCTCGTGTTCGTGCTGTCTACCTGGGTGAGTCTGCCTAAATAACTTTTCATCAGGTATTTTATAAATTTCTAAAATTTCACTTGCATACGAACGTCTGTTCGCTTTATAGTTAACGAACAAGTGTTCGTATAACAAGGAGTGTCGGAAATGGCTGCAATTCAGATTGAAGAGTTCGAAGTACTAACAAGCGAAGAGGCAATGCCTTACCTGCGTCTCGTAACCGCTCAAAACACCCCTCAGAGCTTTCGTACGGGTGTGCCACTTGCAGTTCGTCGAGAAGCTCGTGAGCTTCGCCGCAAGCGCAGAATCCGCCTATACGCAGGGCTTGTCCTTGCTGGCGCATTGGTGATCCTTCTCATGCCGGGCGCTGCATTTGGTGGCGTAACTGGAACTGGCCTCTCAACAGACATTGCGAGTAGTGCTGAACTTGCTTCTGGAATGGTTTACGTAGTTCAACCAGGAGACACGCTCTCATCAATTTCAAAGATGGTTAATCCTGTGAGCCCACAAAAGGCAAGGACTGTTCTTGTTGCACAGCTTGGAAGCAGTGTTGTAATTGCGGGCGAACACATTCTAATTCCCTAATAAAATAGGCAATTAGGTGTATCGTGAATACATGCGCTGTCCATTCTGTGCGGCCGATGACGACCGCGTTGTTGACTCAAGACTCGCCGAAGACGGCGTTGCAATTCGACGTCGCCGTGAATGCTCTGCATGCAACCAGCGATACACAACATTTGAGCGTATTGAAGAAATCAGCCTTTTCGTGGTGAAGCGTTCTGGAGACCGTGAACCATTCGATCGGATCAAAATTCTTGAAGGCGTCCGAGCTGCTTGTAAGAACCGTCCAGTTGACGAAGAAGTTCTTGAAAATCTTGTTATTTCAATTGAAGAGTCAATGAGGCTGCATAACCGTGATGTTACGAGTGAAGAAGTTGGACTAGCGACTCTTGAGTCTCTTAGGTCAGTTGATGATGTTGCGTACGTGAGGTTCGCGTCGGTGTACAAAGGATTTGAGGGCACCGAAGACTTTGCTCGAGAAATTGGCAACCTCGTTAAGACAACTGCACCAAAACATCGGGGATAAAAATGCGCGCTATGCGACTACAGCCGAAATCGGCCATGGCCATTTATGCGCATCCTGATGATGCAGACGTTGCCGCTGGCGGAATTCTCGCGCAGTGGGCTAGCGAAGGCTGTCAAGTACACCTCGTAGTTGTCTGCGATGGTTCAAAAGGCTCTCATTCTCCCTCAGCCGTCTCAACGGCAGTCGCTGGTGTGAGGAGTTCTGAACTGCAGCACGCAGCAGACCTTCTTGGGGCTGCCACTGTTACTGAAGTTGGATTAGCTGATGGCGACGTTACTAACGACGAAGAACTCCGCAAAATACTTGTTCGTCTCATTAGAAAGCACCGTCCAGAGGTTGTTCTAGGACCTGACCCTACTGCCACGTTCTTTGGTGGCGTCTACGTGAATCACCGAGATCACCGAGAAACTGGTTGGGCGCTTCTTGATGCAGCTGCTCCAGCTGCTGCAATGCCTCTGTACTTTCCTAAAGAGGGCACTGCTCACCAAGTTGGTCAAATTCTTCTCAGTGGAACTCACGAGCCAGATGTCGTCTTTGATGTCTCTTCGACAATTGATACAAAGCTAAAGGCTGTGATGGCTCACGCCTCTCAGCTGTCTGGAGACGTTGAAGACATCCGTGATGTTGTCTACGGTCGTGCTGAGCAAGCCGGTCGTCCAGTCGGAGTGGCCTTTGGCGAGGCTTTTCGCTGCATTGAACTCGCCTTCTGATAACCCCTCGGTTGACGAGGCACCGCTACTTCATATCGACCTTGATGCGTTCTTCGCGTCAGTGGAGATTCTTGATAATCCATCGCTGAAGGGTAAGCCCGTTGTCGTGGGTGGGCCTGGGGAACGTGGAGCAGTGGCGAGTGCGAGCTACGAAGCACGTCGATTTGGCGTGAAGAGCGCAATGCCAATGGTCATTGCTAAACGAATGTGTCCAAATCTTGTGATTCTTCCTGGCAGGTTTGATCGCTACGAGGCGTATTCGCACGACTTTCATGACATCATCATGGATCTAACGCCAGAATTTGAGCCCCTCGGTCTTGATGAAGTGTTCGCAGATCTCAGAAGCCTTCGACGTTTGAATGTTGAACCAATTGCTGCTGGACACGAACTACGTCGAAGAATCAATGATGAGCTTGGGCTGCTCTGCGGAGTAGGGCTTGGCCGCAACAAACTCTTTGCCAAACTCGCTTCAAAGAAATCAAAACCAAAAGTTGTTGACGGAAAACTAGTTGATGGACCCGGCGTCGTATGGGTTTCTCCAGAAATGGAAAAGCAATGGCTGAGTGAACTTCCAGTTTCCGCCCTCTGGGGTGTTGGTCCTGCAACGACTGCGAAACTGGAACGTATTGGTATTCGCTGGGTACGTGATTTACACAAATTTGAAGAGTCATTGCTTGCTCGTCACGTAGGGCCATGGATGGCTGGAACACTCGTTAACTACGCTAATGGTGAAGATGAACGAGAAGTCGTTTCTGATCACATCACCAAATCAATTGGCCACGATGAAACATTTATCAAATCACTCAATGGCATTGGTGAGCTACTTGAAGAAGCAAAAAGTCACTCTGCAATTCTCTCTAGAGCTATCAGGGCTAAGGGCTGGGTCGCTCGGACGGTTTCGGTGAGTGTGAGATTCGACGATTTCTCATCAATTGGAAGATCGCAAACAATCAGCTTTGGAATTGATGATGAGCGAGCAATATTTCTAATTGCCAAAGCCTTGCTTGAGTCAATGGAGTATCCGTTTGCAATCAGGCTGCTTGGAATTCATCTTTCTTCTTTCTTGCCTCGATCGCGAAATGACATGCAGTTGACTTTCGGTATTGATACAGCCATAGATGAACGACAGCAGACCATTGAGGCTACGAGAGACCGACAGATTGGCTACGAAGCATTACGAGATGCAATTGACGATGTCCGTGAGAAATTTGGGAAGTCGGCTGTGGGAACAGCTTCTGAACTTAGTGACGACGGAATTGAAATTGAACGACAGCGCGGAGGGACCTCACAGGGTCCCCTCGCTAAGCCCGAACAGTAACGAGTGTTCCTATTGGGGTGTGCGGCCAAACAGTCCCTGCTGAGCTAAATGGCATTTCGATGCAACCAAGACTTTGTGGTGATCCGTAGGTTGGACGAATGAATCCGTGTAGTCCATCGCCACCATTGAAATATGAGACCCAGGGAATTCCTGTGTCGTGATAGTGCGATCCGTCCGGATTTGTTCCTGACATTGTTGTAGAGGTGTAACGAAGGTATACCGGGTATGTCCCTAGATCAGTTGGTGCCTGGGCGATTCCACTATTTACAAGAGAGTGAAAGCTCGCGATGCCAGCTACATAAAGCGTTAAAAGTTGAGGCGCTTTCTTTCCGGTGTTTTCTGCAACATCAACGTAATTGTAAGGTCGCGGGCTAAATGATGAATTTTTTGCTGCGCTAAGCAATGCTTTCCATGTGGCAATAGTTGTTATTCCCGTTGTTGGAAGTTTCTGAACATCCTGGAAGCTCATTACAGCACCCTTGAGTATCTGATTGGCAACCCCGGGAGCCCACTGAGCTCTAAGTGACTGTGGAAGAGATGGGTAAAGCCATGTAAACGAACCAGCTGTTTTAGCGACAATTGGCTTTGACGAGATCACACTCACTTTTGGCATCACCAAGGTCGTAGTCGTGGTTTTTAGAGTTGTGGTTGTAGTTGGAATTGTCGTAGTTGTCGTGGTTGTCGAAGCCGTGGCGTCCGTTGTTGATGAAGAGTCCATGATTGTTGTTGTGGTTGTCGGGGGCACGCTCAGTACGGTTACCGATGTTGTTGGTTTCGAAGAACCTGCAGGAACAAAACCAACGGGCATGTACCCAAGTTCGGAGAGCAACTGTTCTTCCCAGAGAATGTCCACGGATGAAACAATTGTTTTTTGGTAACTAGATGTGACTGTGCAAGTCGAGGCACAAGTATATGAAGTCGGAACTTGAACTGTGTATGAAACGTTTGGAAACACAGAGCTGATTGGGTAGGCATCGAACTGTAGTTTCGAAATCTGCACCCACTTGGTTAGGAGTGAATGAGTAATTACTAAATTTGGAATTTGCCCAGCACTGATGGCCTGGTTCAATGTAATTCGTGCAATAGGCATTGTTTGATTGACAGAAGTTGAGAGCTGAACATTGACTTGAATTCCGCTTTGAACTGCTCCTGAGCCAGTTGCACTGGGAAGTAGTGAAAGCAAGAATAGAACTGGGAAGGTTAGGAGTCTCTTGTGCTTAATCACTCTTAAAGATTACTCATGATATTTTCAAAATCTGACGCCATACCTATTTTGATGGAGGATTCCTCTTTGTTTACTGCATCTAGGTATCTATTTGACCAACTAGGATTGATTCTTCTGGCGGCGTGGCCGAGCGGTTAGGCAGGGGCCTGCAAAGCCCCGTACTCCGGTTCGAATCCGGACGCCGCCTCCAGTTGAAATAGGTTATTTTTGTAGAACTGCTGTGGCGAGGTGTCACAGCAGTCTGCAAAGGTATCCCTGTGAGCAAGAACGAATTGAAGATTCCCAGACTTCTTTTGGGCTTCGATACTGAGACCACGGGGCTCGATGTAAATAGCGAACGCGCAATCTCGTATGGCTTTATTGCTTATTTTGACAATTTGCCAATCTGGTCTGAGCATTTTTATGTGATTCCTGACAAACAAATAGCTGAGCCAGCCATGAAAGTTCACGGACTCTCAATTGAGTCAATCATTGCGAAAAAGAATGAGGAAGTTGTTTATGAAAGCGTCGCTGCAGGCCTTGCCAGGGCGGTCTTAATTCTCCGTGAGTTCCATAATTTTGGCGCTGCAATTGTTGGAGCCAATGTAGTGAGGTTTGATCTCGCGATGCTTTCTAAAACGTATGAATCTATTCATGCTAGAAATCTCTTAGATGAGGGATTAGATGTTTCCATCCTTTCAATTATTGATGTAATTGAATTCGATAGAAGCATTGACAAGGATTTTGCTGCCCGTCCTCGTAGGGGACTTGAGCAGCTTTGCAAGCACTACGGGGTTGAACCAGGTGGTCACCACGCTTTAGCTGATGCACGTGCAACTGTAGAAGTTTTGCTCAAGCAGACAAAGCGTGCAAGACCAAATCAACTTGAATTCAACGTGACGTCAGTCTCTCCAGAGTTCTATGAATGGTCTGAACGGATTACTTCACTTCTAGCCAGCTAAGGACAAGAACCAAAATGATAAGGTTAAAACCTTAGGGGCCGTTAGCGCAGTCTGGTAGCGCACTTCCTTGACATGGAAGGGGTCACAGGTTCAAGTCCTGTACGGCCCACTAATGAATTTCGTACTAACCATTGTAGTTATGGTGCTGATTGGCACTCTCTATTCCGGCTTCTATATCTGGATGAGAAGAGAATCATTTGGTGATGGAAATAGACGTATAAGAAAACGTGGACAACTCAAGAAAAAGAATTAAAAGTCCTACTTGCTTGGATCAGTGATTTCTAATGCAAGAAGTGGAGCAGATGCCTTATTGATGCACTCTTGATATTCGAGTTCTGGAACTGAATCAGCAACAACGCCACCACCAGCTTGCACGGTTGCGATTCCATTTCGAATTGAAAGAGTTCGAATAGTGATTGCAAAGTCAGCTTCTCCAGTTAGAGAGAAATATCCAAGTGCCCCTCCGTAGGGTCCACGGTGCACTGGCTCAAATTCATCTATAAGTTCCATTGCTCGAACTTTTGGTGCTCCGGTCAAAGTTCCAGCGGGAAAGGTGGCATTAAATGCATCGAACGCATCTTTTCCGTCAGCAAGTTGTCCACTCACCTGAGAAACGAGGTGCATCAAGTGCGAGAAGCGCTCAACTTGTGCCAGTCGGTCAACTTTTACGGTACCCGGTGCAGAGACTCGACCAATGTCGTTTCGACCAAGGTCAACAAGCATTACGTGCTCTGAGATCTCCTTCTCATCATTAAGCATTTCTTTTTCGATCTCTACGTCTTGCTTCTCATTAGCCCCACGAGGTCGTGTGCCTGCAATTGGGTGGGTGATTACCTGTCCTTCGTGCACTCGAACCAACATCTCGGGTGACGCACCAACGATTTGGCTTTCACCGGTATCGAGCAAGTACATGTATGGAGATGGGTTCAGAGACCGAAGTACGCGGTACAGCGTGAGTGGATCAACTGATGTAGGTCGATTGAACTGCTGGCTCGGAACAACTTGAAATACGTCACCTGCGAAAATGTATT
>CAIKFN010000155.1 GCA_903826715.1 uncultured Actinomycetes bacterium | reverse complement strand
TCCACGTCGCCACAAGTAATAAAGGGCTCTTTTGGGCCTAATGCCTGGTTGGTTGACGATATGTACGACCGCTTCTTAGCGGACCCAACCTCGGTTGCTCCTAGTTGGCAGGAATTCTTCGCTGACTACCAGCGTTCTCCTTTGCCCGCGGTGACAACAATTCAGAGCGTTTCGCCAACGATGCAGTCTGTATCGGCTCCAACTAAGTCTGTTGTCATTGATGCAGGAGCCACACCACTTCGCGGTGCTGCAGCACGAATTGTTACAAACATGCAAGCCAGCCTCGGTGTTCCCACTGCCACGAGTGTTCGCTCAGTGTCAGCACGACTCCTTGAGATCAACCGAACTGCACTAAACGAATCATTGTCACGAACAACTGGTGCCAAAGTTTCATTCACTCACCTCATTGCATTCGCCATTGTTAAGGGGCTCGCAAAAGTGCCGTCGATGAATGCATCGTTCGTTGAAGCTGTTGACGAAAAAGGAACTCCAGGAATTAACCGACACGAACACGTTGGACTCGGTCTCGCTGTTGACGTTGAAAAAGCCGACGGATCTCGAAACCTCTTGGTGCCAGTTATTAAGAACGCTGACACCATGGACTTTCGCGAATTTCTTCTTGCGTACGAAGAACTAGTTCGCAAGGTGCACACTGCTTCATTTGGTGCAGATGACTTCGCTGGTGCAACATGCTCACTAACCAACCCTGGAACTATTGGAACAATTCAGTCAGTTCCTCGCCTCATGCAGGGCCAAGGAGCAATCTTCGGAGTAGGCGCACTTGGATGGCCCGCAGGTTTTGAAGCAGCTGACCCACGTGCACTTTCTGAACTGGGTGTTGGAAAAGTAATGACGCTCACCTCAACGTACGACCACCGCATTATTCAAGGTGCTGAGTCTGGCATCTTCCTCAAGTACGTCTCTGAGTGCCTTACAGGCAATCACAACTTCTACGACGATGTCTTTAGTGCTCTTGGAATTCCTTACGAGCCTGCACGCTGGGCGAAGGATGTAAATCCAAGTGCGAGCGACGACGACTCAGAAAAGATTCTCAAGCAAATTCGCGTCCAAGAACTCATCAACATGTACCGAGTTCGTGGTCACCTGAATGCACACCTTGATCCACTGCATTCAGAACCACCAGCGCTGCACCCTGAACTAGACCTCGCCACCTACGGACTATCCATCTGGGACTTACAACGTACATTTGTCGTTGACGGACTCGCTGGTCTTAAGGAAGCAACACTCGAGAAGATACTTTCCATCCTTCGTGACTCGTACTGTCGCACAGTTGGTATTGAATATGGACACATCATGGACCTAGAGCAAAAGCGCTGGATTCAACAGCGTGTTGAAGGTGCTAGCAATTCGTCAACCATTGAAGAGAAGAAGCGAATCCTCGATGCGCTTAATGAAGCTGAAGTATTTGAGCGCTTCCTGCACTCACGCTACGTAGGACAAAAGCGTTTCGGACTTGAAGGTGGCGAATCAACAATTGTTGCGCTACAAACAATTCTTGATGCAGCCGCAGACGTAGGAGCGAAGGAAGCCGTTATTGGAATGGCGCACCGCGGACGACTAAATGTTCTCGCGAACATTGTTGGTAAGTCCTACAGCGACATCTTCTCTGAATTCGAAGGGAACCTTGATCCTGAAAGTGTTCAGGGAAGTGGTGACGTGAAATATCACAAGGGTGCACGAGGAGTCTTTAAGAACCAACGAGGAGCGACCATTGAAGTTTCAATGGCTTCGAATCCATCGCACCTCGAAGCTGTGGCTCCCGTTGTTGAGGGAATTGTTCGCGCCAAGCAGGACTTAGTGCTTCGTCCAAGTGACGGAACAAAAAAGGTTAAGTCAAGCAAGCAGTACCCATACCTGTCGCTACTTATTCATGGTGACGCTGCATTCGCGGGTCAGGGTGTTGTTGCAGAAACTCTTAACCTTTCGCAACTCTCTGGATACCGCGTTGGAGGGGCAATTCACATTGTCATCAACAACCAAGTTGGATTCACCACTGCGCCAGATTCTGCACGTTCAAGTTTCTACTCAACTGACGTTGCGAAAATGATTCAGGCACCAATTTTCCACGTCAATGGCGATGACCCTGAAGCCTGCGCCCAAGTTGCCCGTATGGCATTTGACTACCGTGAGCAGTTCCACCGCGATGTTGTAATTGACATTGTTTGTTACCGCCGTCACGGTCACAACGAAGGTGACGATCCTAGTTACACGCAGCCACAGATGTACAAGATCATTGATCAGATGCGACCAGTGCGAAAGATGTACACCGAGTCACTCGTACGCCGTGGAGATCTTTCAATAGAAGAAGCAGAGTCTGCACTTGACGACTTCAACACACGCCTACAAAGCGTGCTTGATGAAGTGCGTACCGTTCCAGTACCAAAGCTCGATGGTGTTCCGCACACTGCGATCCCTGCAGACACGACACATCCTCAAAGTGGAGTCACGAAGGCCACGTTGCTCGAAATCGCGAAAGCAACAGTTTCAGCACCAGAAGGTTTCACCATTCACCCGAAGCTTGAGCGTCAATTCCAGCAACGTAATCAGCTCGTGGAAGCAGGCGAAGTTGACTGGGCACTTGGAGAAGCAATGGCCTTCGGGTCACTTGTTCTTGAGGGTTCAAACGTTCGCCTTATGGGACAAGACTCACGACGTGGAACGTTCTCGCACCGCCACGCCGCGCTTATTGACTACGAAAACGGTGCACAACACGTTCCACTAGCGAGCATGAGCGCAGCCAAGGGATTCTTCACCGTGCGTGACTCGTTCCTCAGTGAATACGCTGCACTTGCATTTGAATATGGGTACTCAGTTGAAGCGCAGAACACGCTCGTTGCGTGGGAAGCGCAGTTCGGTGACTTTGTTAATGGTGCAGAAATTGTTATTGACAACTTCCTTGTGGCCGCCGAAGATAAATGGGGACAGACTGCAAACCTTGTGATGTTGTTGCCACACGGTTATGAAGGTCAGGGTCCGGAGCACTCCAGTGGTCGCATCGAGCGCTTCTTGTCGCTCTGTGCACGAAACAACCTCCGCGTTGCTCAGCCAACCACGTCTGCTCAGTACTTCCACTTGCTACGTAGCCAAGTGTTGCGCGAGCACAAAAAGCCACTAATTGTCTTCACGCCTAAGTCAATGCTTCGTGCCGTGCAAACTCGCTCGCCACTAAGCGAGTTTGAATCAGGTTCATTCCAGACGGTCTTAGCTGACAAGTCAGTAGACACGAAGAACGTTAAGCGCGTGGTGCTGGCTACTGGGAAGATTGCACACGAAGCAATAGCACGTCGTGACGAAACGAACGCCAATAGCGTTGCTGTTGTGCGCGTAGAGCAGATCTATCCTTGGCCAACTGAGCGTATTGAAGAAATCGTTAACAGCTATCCAAACCTGGAAGAAGTTGTTTGGCTGCAAGAAGAGCCAGAGAACATGGGTTGCTGGCCATTTGTTCACCTCCAAATGCACAGTTCAATGCGTGACAAGAAAGTGCGTCACGTGGCACGTGCAGAATCTGCCAGTCCAGCAACTGGAAGTGGACTCGTTCATGCAGCGGAGCAGTCTGATCTGCTCGACCGGTCAATCGGATGACTTCAAAGACTCGTCTACGGGTTGTTGTAGACGGATCAAACTTCGCTACCGAGAACCGAAAGGTTCCTAGTTTGGCGCAGCTCGATGAAGCGGTTCGTGCTTTTCAAGATGAGAATCCTGGTGCTGAAGTAATTGTTGTCGTTGATGCTTCGTTCGAACACCGAGTAGCAAGTTCTGAGCGCAGTAAGTTCAAAGAAGCTGAACTTGCTGGTGAAATTGTGACGCCACCTGCTGGTGCAATTGGAAGAGGCGATGCCTTCATTTTGAAAATTGCTGACCGTATTAATGCTGTTGTGCTGAGCAATGACTCATTCCAGGAATTTCAGTCACAGTACAAATGGCTCTTTAATGAAGGTCGCTTGATTGGTGGTAAGCCAGTACCAACAGTGGGCTGGGTCTTCACGCCGCGCCTTCCTGTTCGTGCATCAAAGAGCACACAGGCAACTAAGAAACTTGCGGTGGCACTTCCAAATGGTGCAAAGCCTGCAATCGGGACAACCATTACTCCTGTGAAGACAGCAAAGACTGTGAAGAAGGCACCAGCGAAGCCAGTCAAAAAAGTCGCCAAGCCCGCAAAGAAATTGCCAGCTAAAAAAGTTGTGCCAGTTAAGAAGGCTACGCCCAAGAAGTCTCCGTCGAAGCCAACGAAGAAAGTAATAAAGCAGACACCGCCAGTCGTTGCTCTTCGCCGTGGTCGCCAGCCAGTTAATCCTGAGACTGATTTCTCAGTGTTTCGCTCAACCTATCGAGTTGGCTCACGTGTTGAAGGCGAAGTAACAGCGTTTACTTCTCACGGTGCTGTGATCAAGGTAACAATCAAGGGCGGAAAGCTCATTGAGTGCTACGCACCAACTGCATCGCTTGGAACTCCTGCACCAGTGCGAGCACGCGACGCACTAAAGCGTGGCGACAAGAAACTCTTCAAATTAGTTACCGTAGACAGCGAACGACGTATCGCAGAATTGTCACTTCCGTGAGCGAACTATCGCTAGATCCGATTGACTGGCTGCCTCACCGAGCACCGTTTTTATTGCTCGACAAAATGATTCTCATCGAGCCAGGTGTTCGTGCTGTTGGAACGTGGACGCTCACCGGAGACGAATGGTTCTTCCCTGGACATTTCCCTGGGCGCCCAACAACGCCAGGGGTTCTACTTCTTGAGTCACTCGCACAGTGCGGTGGAGTTGCTGTGCTTGCTGATCCTCGCTACACCGGACGACTTCCACTCTTTGGTGGAGTTGAGAATGCACGCTTTCGCCGTCAAGTAGTTCCAGGTGACACTGTGACACTAGAAACTGAAATGACCAGACTTTCTGCTCGAGGTGGCAAAGGTCACGGTCGCGCAACGGTGAATGGTGAAGTTGCTGCAGAGGCTGACTTGCTGTTTGTACTTGCTGATCTGTCGTGAAAGTAGCGACCTGGAACGTCAACTCACTTACGGCACGCTGGCCAAGAGTTGAAGAGTGGATTCAGAGTGCGCAACCAGACGTGCTCCTTATCCAAGAAACAAAGCAGACCGACGCAAAATTTCCCTTTGCTCAGTTAAGCGAACTCGGTTACGAATCTGCACATTACGGCCAGGGTCAATGGAATGGCGTAGCTATTTTTTCCAAAGTCGGCCTCAGCGATGTAACCAGAGGCTTCGGTGACGACGACCCTGAAGCCAGAATTATTGGAGCAACGTGTGGCCCTCTTCGGGTGTATTCCTGTTACATCCCCAACGGACGCGCTTTAGACAATCCTCACTACATCTACAAACTTGAATGGCTCACAAAACTAAAAGAGCTCGTTTCGAAGCGAGATAAAGACCAGCACATTGTTGTTGGTGGCGACTTCAACGTGACACCAAGTGACCTCGATTGCTACGACCCGAGTGCCTTTGAAGGGGCAACACACGTCAGCGAGCCAGAGCGTGAAGCGCTGCGGGCAATTGAAGCAACTGGGCTGAACGATCTAACGAGGAAACTGCATCCTGAGGATCCGAGTTACTCATGGTGGGACTATCGCAACGGCTCATTTCGAAGAGGCTGGGGACTGCGTATTGACTTGCTCTACGTTGACGACGGCTTATTAGAAAAAGCCACAGCAAGCTACGTAGACAGAGAAGCTAGAAAAGCGGAGAAGCCTTCGGACCACGCACCTGTGGTTGGCGAATTTTCGCTCTAGGAGTTTTCCTGCACCGCTGCTTCGAGTTCGGCTCTAATTGCAGCGAGTCGAGCTTTGCGGTCAGCTCCAGTTACTGGAGCATTTCGCTTTTCAATTTCTCTAACAGCTGCGTCGACTGGACCTAAGAATCTAGAAGGTTTGCGATCAGGGAACCTCTCGTCGTCAGTTGCCCTGCTGTAGGAAATGAACAGTGAGTTTTCAGCGCGACTTAGAGCAACGTACGCAAGTCGCTTTTCTTCGGCGAGCTCGGCGGGAGTTGACGCGTTGTAGTTAGGCAGAATTCCTTCAGCCCAACCAACCGCTGCGACACACTGGAACTCTAGGCCTTTGGAGCGGTGAATAGTTGAAAGCGCTACGGCGTCATTTACTGATTCATCAATCTTTCGCGAATTCATTTCTGGTGATGTGATGAGGTCTGAAGCGGGCGAGTGTTCCGGTCCACGAATTTCGTAGGGAATGTTTGCGTTTTCGAGCGCTTTGGCGATGATTTCTAGTTGACTATTGATTCGAGAGAGAACCGCCATTGAGCTCCACGAAGTTCCAGGCTTGTGCTTGGTGCTCAGCCACAGGGCAACGCTTTTGGCTTCTTCGGCGTCGGTGTCATACACACGAATAAGCGGAATATCACCGTCGTGCTTTGCTGGCGTAATTCCCGCTGCCCCGTCTTCAAGCAATGTGTTTGCTATCTCAATAATGTTCGCGGTGGAGCGGTGGTTTCGTGTCAGGTCAAGCACAACGGTGTCTGGCCATGTGCGAATAATTTCATTCAGCAGTTGTGGATTAGCACCATTGAATCCATAGATTGACTGATTAGGGTCACCCACACAGAACAAATCAGGATCTGCGCCGGCCATCTCTTGGAGCATCATGAACTGCAGTGGGTTCATGTCTTGCGTTTCGTCAACGAAAATTGCTTTCGTTCGGTGACGAAACGATGCAAGGACGTTCTTGTCTTCACGAAGTAGTGATGTTGCTTCGCTCAAGAGAAGATCAAAATCAAGTACTCCACGACTACGACACAGACCTACGTAGCGATCAAGCACGTCAGCGAACTGCGCAGGAGGCAGTGGGCTGTCGCGTTTCATCTTTTTTGCATTCTTTGAATACAGTGCTCCGTTAAAGCCTTGGCTAAGTGCCCAACTAATTTCTGCTTCAATGCGGGCTTGTAAGTGATCAGCGAATTTTCCTTCGCCGTTTTTCTCCATCTGGTCAGCAAGCGCCTTGACTAATTTTTTTCTGTTCGATTCAATTACAAGTGGCTTGAGATGATGATCCTCGCGGTACTGATTAACAATTGTTAGTGCCATGCGGTGGAATGTTCCTGCGCGAATGTCTCGAATACCTGCTCTGTAGAGTCGCTTCCTTAGTTCGTCGCCAGCTTTACGCGTGAAAGTCATGGCGAGCACTTGGTCTGAATCAACTTTTCCTTCAGCAATCTTTCGCTGAATTCTCAGTGTTAATACGTGTGTCTTTCCAGATCCAGCTGTGGCGCGCACGAGAAGTCTCGGGGCGTCAGACATTACGGCCTCTCGCTGCTCGGGGGTCAGTCCAACCAGGAGGTCGCTCGTGAAGGTCGTTTCATCACTCATTGTCCCTATGACGCTACCGGCCAGTTGTGACATGGCATAAAGCCGGTCCATTTCGTCAGTAACCTAAAAGACGTGCTGAGTGCCTATGGCAACGGAAAACTCTTTGGTGAGCCTTATGGACAAAGCCCGGTTCGGGTGGTCTTTCTCCATGGTTGGGGGCGTCAAGGGCACGATTTCGCCGACGCTGCTGCTCAGTTGGCGCTCGAGGGCATTGGTTCGGTGGCATTTGACCTCCCAGGGTTTGGCTCATCACCCCTCCCAACGGTCGCAGGAGGAGCGCGCCACTACGCAGATTTATTGCTGCCCGCACTAAGTGATCTTGGTGCGGGCCCTTTCGTACTTGTGGGGCACTCTTTTGGTGGGCGAATTTCAGTTGTCCTGGGTGCTCGTCATCCACGGTTAGTGAAGAGCATGGTCCTTACTGGAGTTCCGCTGATTCGAAAGCAGCCATCGTCGAAGCCACCAATTGGCTACCGCTTTATTCGAGCGCTTCATAAGGCTCGCTTCATTAGCGATGGGCAGATGGAAAAAGCTCGACAGAAATATGGATCTGCTGATTATCGAAACTCGAGCGGCATCCTTCGAGATATTTTAGTTGCAGCAGTGAACGAAAGTTATGAAGAAGAGTTGCATCAATTGACCTCACCTGTATTCATGCTGTGGGGAAGTAACGACATGGACGTGCCAGTAAGTACTGCGCAGCGAGCTAGTGAACTCATTAAGAGCCAGC
Source organism: uncultured Actinomycetes bacterium (assembly GCA_903826715.1). Classification (GTDB taxonomy): domain Bacteria; phylum Actinomycetota; class Acidimicrobiia; order Acidimicrobiales; family RAAP-2; genus RAAP-2. The sequence goes on along the minus strand of CAIKFN010000155.1, from coordinate 1,756 downwards.
ACTCTCTGCGCGTCGTGAACGGGATTGCACACTTGCTACCAACACAGGCGCCAAAAGAGCTTGTGAGTTCTATTCGCGAGGCGCTGCAGTGAGTACTGGCCACGTTCTTTTTTCTGTACTTCTTTCATTACTTATTGCTGCTGCGTTCTCCGCCCAACTCGTTCGCTGGCTTCGTGTATTGCAGCGAGAGCACTACGAACCAAGTTCGATGAGCAGATTTCTAGGTCGGTGGTCTTCACCTCAGGTCGCTGGAGCCAAGTCGCCGGAGCGTAGAAGCGAAAAGCGCCCAATAACTCCCAGCCATGTCTTAATCATTTTGCTTCTAGTAACAGTTTTGCTTCGTGCAGATGTAGTGGCCGTGTTCGTAAGTGTTGCTTACGGTCTTTTCTGTCCTCAAGGGCTTTCAATTAAGGGGCGCACCAGCAAATTGCAGTGGACAAGACGTCTGAAGGTGACTGCAGTACTTGCAACGGCGCTCTGTGTGGTGATTGCAGTACTTGGCGCCACTACCCAGCGTCCATGGCTACTTTCGATTGCCATGCTTTGGGCAGTTCCAATGATGCTGGATATTTCTACGAGAGCGTTGAAGCCTTATGAAAATCGAGAAGCGCAGAAGTTTGTAGAACAAGCTTCTAAGCGACTCACAAGAGTTCATCCCAAAGTCGTTGCTATCACTGGTTCATATGGAAAGACCTCTACGAAGAACCACTTATTTGATTTGCTTAGCAATGATGGATCAGTAGTTGCGTCCCCACGAAGTTTTAATAATCGTGCCGGACTTTCGAGGGCAATAAATGAAAACTTGGCTGATGGTACGAGGGTGTTTATTGCTGAAATGGGAACATACGGTCCAGGAGAAATTGGCGAGCTCTGCGTTTGGTGCGAACCAGACATTTCAATAATCACCGCAATCGGGCCCGTACATCTCGAACGCATGAAATCGCTCGATGTGATTGAAAGTGCGAAGTTTGAAATTACTCAGAGAGCCGAGACAGTAATAGTCAACATTGATGATCCACGCCTCAAGAACTGGCCCGCAAAACTAACTAGCAAGAAGATTAGAACTGCTGGTTCGACAAACACTGATGCATCAGTTCGAGTCATTGTCGACGGAGCGTCGTGGCGAGTGCTTGTTGATGGAAGCGAGATAACTTCGCTCAATGCACTGCAAGGAGTGCAACCAACAAACCTCGCTTGCGCAATTGCTGGGGCACTAGAAGTTGGTGCCGACGTTGCTCAACTCGCCCAAAGAGTCACTGAGGTGCATGCAGTAGCCAATCGCGCCAATGTACTTAGCGCAGCATCGGGAGTAAAAGTTGTTGACGACACGTTCAACGCCAATCCCGCGAGTGCGCAGACTGCACTCAAGACGCTCGCTTCCCTAGATGTAACGGGCAGGAAAGTAGTAGTCACACCGGGCCTTATTGAGCTGGGCGAAGATCAGTACAGAGAGAACTTGGTCCTTGGGCAAAGTATCGCTGCAATTAATGCAGAACTAGTTGTTGTGGGGCGAACCAACGTGCGCTCGCTGACGGCAGGGTATGAAAAGTTTCCTCAGCGTTTTGACACCAGAGACCAAGCGGTGGCGTGGGTTCGAGAGGTGCTTATTGCTGGTGATGGGGTGTTGTACCTAAACGACTTGCCTGACCACTACCCTTAATAACCAAGAAACATTGTTAGAGGGTGTTACGTGACTATTGGTGTGATCTTCGGTGGGCCAACGCCTGAACACGACATCTCAATTTTGACTGGGCTT
>CAIKFN010000154.1 GCA_903826715.1 uncultured Actinomycetes bacterium | reverse complement strand
GCAGCGAGTCCTCTTCCATCAAAAATTCCACCAGCGGCGACAACTGGAATAGCGCCGTTCATTGCGTCAACGATCATTGGCACGAGAGGCATTGTTGCAACGAGACCAGTGTGGCCACCTGCTTCAGTTCCTTGCGCCACGACAACGTCACACCCTGCGTCAAGAGCACGCTTGGCGTGTTCGACTTTTCCGCACATTGAAATAACGAGAACATTGTTCTTGTGACACATCTCTACAACGTGACTAGGCACACCGAGGCCAGCCACAAATGTTGTCGCGCCACCTTCAATAAGGATTTCTACATTACGAACGAGGCTGTCTGGAAATGCCGTGAGCAAGTCAACGCCGAATGGCCTTGACGTCAACGCTTTTGTTGCGGCGACCTCTTCAGCGAGCTGCTCGCTTGACATTGTTGATGCTCCAAGGCATCCGTAGCCACCTGCTTCTGAAACCGCGCCAGCAAGTGCTGAGTAGGAGACTCCACCCATGCCCGCAAGCATGATTGGGTACTGAATGCCTAGGAGTTCGGTGAGCTTCGTTTTCATGGGTCCTCGTTCTGGTCTTCTAAGAGAGTACATAGTTTGTAACATATTTCACAAGGGTGCTCTAGACTGCACACATCGTAAAGGATTCCCCCAATGTCTGATCAATCGCTAGTCCCCATACTTCACAAACGTGACTTACATTTTGTACTCGGCGCATTGATGATGGGTATGTTCCTTTCAGCGCTCGACTCAACAATCGTTTCAACGGCGCTTCCAACAATTGTTGGTGATCTCCACGGAGCAAGTCACCTTAGCTGGGTCGTTGTTGCGTACTTGCTCGCAACAACTGTCACAACTCCACTGTGGGGCAAGCTCGGTGACCTACACGGACGTAAGGGATATTTCCAAGCTTCGATTGTTATTTTCTTAGTCGGATCAATGATGTGTGGAATAGCGCACAGCATGACCGAGCTCGTTGCGTTTCGTGCGTTCCAAGGACTCGGTAGTGGGGGTCTCATGGTTGGAGCGCAAGCTGTGATGGCTGACGTTATTCCACCTCGTGAACGTGGAAAGTACGCCGGATGGTTTGGAGCAGTGTTTGGAACTTCCACAATTGTTGGACCTCTGTTGGGTGGAGTATTAGTTGACTACACCTCATGGCGATGGATTTTCTTTGTAAATCTTCCTCTTGGTATCGCTGCACTTGCTGCGTGTGCTGCGTATCTTCCAAGCTCAAAGGCTCGCGTTCAGCACACAATTGACTACGCCGGTATTTTCACGCTGAGTCTTTCAGCGACTGCACTGATCCTGTTCACTTCGCTAGGTGGAATTTCTTTCCCATGGGGTTCATGGAAATCAATCGCGTTAGCGGTTGGTGGAGTGCTCGCAGCTATTGTTTGTATTTTCATTGAACGAAAGTCTGTGGAGCCAATTTTTGCTCCACGTCTCTTCAAGAACAAAGTATTTCTTTCTGCGTCTGCAATCGGCTTCGTGGTTGGCTTTGCCATGTACGGCGCAATGGTGTTTCTGCCGCTCTATTACCAAGACGTTCGCCTCATTTCACCAACCATGTCGGGGCTACGTCTAATTCCAATGATGGCGGGACTCTTTGCGACTTCTATTTTTGCAGGGCAGATGGTTTCTAAGGGCAAGAAATATCGTCCCTTCCCAATTACTGGTACAGCGCTCATGACTGTTGGACTCGGGCTGTTCTCTTTTATTGGTGTTGCAACATCTTCATGGCTTATTGCATTCTTCATGCTGGTCTTTGGAATGGGGCTCGGACTCGTAATGCAGATTCTCACCACCGCAGTACAGAACGCAGTTCTCCCAGAAGACATTGGTGCTGGAACAGCTGGATCGAACTTCTTTCGCTCAATGGGTGGCTCATTTGGAACTGCAGTATTTGGTGCGCTTTTTGCAAACCAATTACCAAAGGCACTCGCCGCGGACGTCAAGGGTCTGCCCGCTGGTGCATCTGCTGGGTCTGCATCGAGCTGGACGCCACAATTTCTCCAGCACTTGCCAAAGCAGGTCTTTAACGAAATCGCTCACGCTCTTTCAACAACGATTGCTGGAATGTACATCTGGTCAATACCATTTGGTCTACTAGCGCTCGCGCTTTCGTTTACCCTGCCAGAGTTAAAGCTTCGAAAGAGTATTACCCCACACGCTGACGAAGTACCAATGTCAACTGACGGACACATTCTGTAAGTTGCGCCAGACAGGCGTCAAAGTCTTTATCGGTACCGTAATAAGGATCAGCTACATCAAGGTCGCGAGGTCCATCAAGAAGATTTCGAGCAAGGACTACTTGTGTGCTTGGATTAGTTAGTCGGTGTTCAACGTCACGCACGTGTTCACGGGTCATGACAAGCACAATGTCGTGCTCATTGAGATAATCGCCGCTCGCAAATTGTCCGAGTGTTCCTTCTTGGCTAAGTCCTGCTCGGTCAAGTGCCGCACGTGCACGCTCGTCCATTTCGCTTCCCACATGCCAGTTCGCTGTTCCTGCGCTTGTTACGTTTACTCGTGAAGCGAGAAGTTCATCTTGGGCAATGAGGTCTCGTAGAGCAACTTCAGCCATTGGAGAGCGGCAGATGTTGCCCGTGCAGATCACCGCAACATTAAGAGTCTGTGAAGTCACAATTTTCCTTAAAAACTCAAGTGGCAGAAGGCTAGCCCCATGGGTCGAATTGTGCGAAATGCTTAATTACACGGTACGATAGTCGGGAGATAGACGAAAGGAGCCGCATGCCATTATCAGAGCACGAACAGCGGATTCTGGCCGAGCTTGAAGACTCCCTTTCGAAGCAAGACCCAAGGTTTGCTGAAAAGGTCGAGCAAACGAATGTTTATTCTCACGGTGGGCGCCGAGTGCGTTGGGGTGTCGCTGGTTTTATTGCTGGCCTCGCATTGCTTCTAATTTTTCTTTCTACTTCTGTTTTGTTGAGTCTTGCTGGCCTCGCGCTGATGTTCTTCTCGGCGGTGGTTGTCGAACGCAATGCACGCCTAATGGGTCGTGCCTCTTGGCGCGATATCACACGTCCAGGACGTGGTGATGATGCTCATACGAGTGTGGGTCCTCGAACTGACTCTCTTCGTGACTGGTTGTCACGCCAACGCCGCAGAAGCGAATGAATTCCACCGGAGACGGCGATAATGCCGCTCCGTGCCTAGCGCTTGACATTGGTGCATCCAAAATAGATGGCGCCGTAGTGTCGCTTGACGGAACGTTGCTTCAACGTGAACGCCTGAACGTCAATGAACTTGGAAGCGATTTACTCACGCCAATTGTTGCAATGTTGCAGAGACTTCAAAAAGGTAAAGAGGTTTCTTATCTGGGAGTTGGCTGCGCTGGTCCAATGACCAGAGGTGGCGAAGAAGTTTCACCACTCAACATTCCTCAGTGGCGCAACTTTCCTCTGCTTGCAGAACTTGAAAAGAATACTGGCCTTAAAACGTATGTCGATGGAGATGCACGTGCGCTCGCACTCGCCGAAGGCGTGTATGGAGCTGCAAAAAACGATGCTTCCTACATCTCGATGGTTGTCTCAACTGGTATTGGCGGAGGCATAGTCATTAATGGACGTCTCCTCGACGGCGAAACAGGCAATTCTGGACACGTCGGTCACATAAATGTTGTGCCCGATGGCAGTCTTTGTTCTTGCGGTGCGAGAGGATGCCTTGAAGCTGAAGCATCGGGGTGGGCAATCGAAGCCATGACAGGAAAGTCAGCCAAGGATGCCAGCAGCGAAACTCGAAATCGCACTGCTGAATTAGTGGGGCGTGGCATTGGTTCACTATGTTCAGTACTCGATGTTTCAAACTGTTACGTTGCTGGATCGGTGGCACTCGGATTTGGCGAAGAATTCTTCAGTGTCGCGACAAAAGCTGCGCGATCTGTTGCCAGATTGCAGTACAGCGATGGATTAAACATTGAACGTTCGGGCCTCGGCGATGAAGGCCCACTGCTCGGTGCCGCACTCGTTGGTAAAAGAGGAAATCAATGACTTTGTTCTGGACTCGTGGACTCGGTCGCTACCTACTTCGCCACCCTCAAGACATCGTGATAGTTGTGCGCGCAGGGCTTCGGCTTCGAAAGAAAGACTGGTGGCGACACGCACCCTTTCTTCCCCTGCCTGATGCCAAATACTGGGAATTTCGGATGTCTACGGTAAACGGAATTGACGGAGAACTTTCTCCTAAAGATGTTGTTGTTGCGGCGAAATGGTCACTTCAACAGCCGGTGGGGAAGTAGGTTTTTTCTATGGGGCGAGTGCTTCTTCTTAACGCCACATTTGAGCCGCTACAACTTGTGAGCGAGCGACGAGCCGTTGTCTTGATGCTCGCTGGACGCGCGGAGCCAATTGCAACCCCCGAGGAGCCAGCGGTGTGTCGTTCTGCAACAATGGTTGTTGAAATTCCATCAATCGTTCGTCTTCATGAAATGGTAAAAATTCCCACCAAGGTGAGAACGCCGCCGCTGACCAGACGTTCACTTTTACTTCGCGATAACAACAAATGCGCGTATTGTCTCGAGCACGCTGACACGATTGATCACGTGATTCCTCGAAGTCGTGGTGGAAAGCACGAATGGACAAATGTGGTTGCCTCTTGTCGAAGTCACAACATGCAAAAGGGTGACCGGCTACTGGAAGAAATTGGCTGGTTTATGCATTTTCAACCCCGAATCCCTGATGGCCCTTGGTGGCGTTGGCGTCACGTTCCAAACCCGGATCCGCTCTGGGCGCCTTTTCTTCCGCGCGCCTCGTGAGTGAACTAGAAGAGTTGTATGACTACGACGTTCTTCGTCGAGTCGAAGAGCCAACAATGTTTGTTGTTCGACTCGAAAAGCCCACGCTGGTGCTCGGATCAAGTCAGTCAACAGACCTCTTAAATCCTGACAAAATCCCTGATTTTGAGGTTCGACGCAGACGAGGTGGTGGAGGCATTGTGCTTCTGCAACCAGATGACATTTGGATTGATTGGTGGATTCCCGCAAGTGACTCACGCTGGAGTCCTGACGTTCATGTGTCATCGATAAATGTCGGTGTCTGGTGGAAGGAAGCTCTCGAAGCGCAACTCAGCAAAGCTGTCTCTATTCATGAAGGTCCATTAGAAGGTGAACAAGAACACCGCGTTATCTGCTTCGCCGGCAAGGGCCCAGGAGAACTCTTTATTGATGGCAAGAAAACTGTTGGAGTAACCCAGTGGCGCGTGCGAGAAGGGACATTTCTTTCCTCGGTCATTCATGCCAAAGATTCCTCAGAAGTGGTGTCGGTTCTAAAAGACATCCCACCGGGACTCGCAGCCTCGGTTGAGCATCAAACGACTCGGTCCATTGGCCTCGACGACTCTGAGGTGCTGATTAATGATCTGGCCAAAATCAGTGGTCCTTGGCTGGTTCGCCAGCTCTTTCTGCGCGCCTAGGGCCGCTTTAGAAATCTCCAAAACTCGACCTGAACCTCTCACGCCCCGACTCCAAAAAGGACCCTATTTAGGGGGAGTTTTATGGTGAAAAGTGTCACGATTTGCAACATTGTGGAGCATTGTGGTGTAATGTGGAACGCAGTGGGGGCAAGTGGTGACTCATTAGGTGGAGGACCGAAATGCTTAGTTTTGTTGGCCAGTTTCAGCACACGCTGGATGCAAAAGGTCGACTCATCCTGCCCGCAAAGTTT
>CAIKFN010000153.1 GCA_903826715.1 uncultured Actinomycetes bacterium | reverse complement strand
TGCAAAATTAACAAGTCGCTCCATGAACGCTAAGTCCACGCACGCACTCGTTGGGTTGTGTGGGAACGAACAAATAATTACTCGTGGCTTGACTGTTGCTTTTTCCCATGCAGTAACGAGTCCGTCGAAGAAGTCATCGCCTGGGTCATTTTCTGATGACGCAGGGTCGAGCATTGGAACAGTGATAACTGTCGCACCTGCGAACCCAGGACCAGCTAGGTGAATTGGATAACTCGGACTTGGAACAATTGCTGTGTCGCCGGGACCAAGGAGCACCCACATGAGATGCGTGAGTCCTTCTTTGGCACCAATGGTGGTGACGACTTCCGTGTCGGGGTCAAGATCAACGTCCCACATCTTCTTGTAACGAGTGGCCATGGCGAGGCGAAGGTTTGGAAGTCCACGACTCGCTGAGTAACGGTGGTTCTTCGGGTTGTGTGCAGCTTCAGCTAGTTTCTCAACTGCGATGTCAGGACTTGGTAGGTCAGGGTTACCGAAACCAAAGTCAACAATGTCTCTGCCCGCAGCACGCGCTTCTGCCTTCAGACCATTGATCTGAGCAAAGACGTAGGGTGGCAAGCCATTAATTCTGCGGAATTCCATCAGGGCAACTTACTTACTGAATTGCTCTCGCGCCACTCTTTCAAGTCATGAATTTGTACCGAGGGTCCAAATATCGCCCACGTCGCGCCCGCTGAGGCGAGTCCGTCCAGTAATCCGTGCGTATCTTCTGGTGTGTTTCCGGCCCAATTAACGGTCGCAAACTCAGACATTTTCTCAACTTCGTGCGGTTGTGCATTCCATAAATTGATCTCAGCGCCGAGGTCAATTGCGAGTTGATTTGTAGCATCACTGCCACCACCGAACCAGACTGGCATTTCATCAAGAAGCTCTGTTGCTGCATCAATCATGAGCTCGCGGCGCTCAGCCCCAGAGAGGCTCATAAGTCCGTACGCTTCGTTTTCATCTGCAGAAAGTCGGTCTCCTGTTCCAAGAGCAGCAATCACTCTTCCAGGTGCCAGTGCATTCAAGGTTCTGAACTGGTTCACTAAGTGATGTGTGCCGACTAGTCCAACTCGTGCAACGAGAGGCGCAACAATTAGCGCTTCATGTTTAGATGCAATGGCACTAAGAACCGGAAACGGAGAAAGTGCGGGGCGCTCAGGTGATCCCATTGGCCATAGGTGATCGTAAGCAAAAACGCCGTCGATGCCTTGACGAGCGGCTTCACCCGCAAAGGCCAACGCGTCATCGCTTCCGTTTCTAAACGTTGGCAGTAGAACACCTAACTTCACTTCGCTCCTTCAGAAGCTAAGAGCGCTGCGCCGAGTGCTCCAGAGTTCGGTCCAAACTTTGTTGGGATAATTCTAAATGCCGGACGAGCTTCACGAGCCTCGACGAGTTCATCGAGGTATTCGCGCGCAGCTGGGAGCACGAGCTCGAACACCGACGAGAGTCCACCGCCAATTACGTAGGTCCCACTATCAAGCAGTACTTCGAGGTTTGAGAGTCCGAGAGCCATCCACCATCCGATTTCTCGCATGATCGCCATTGCTTCTTCACTTCCCTCGCCTGCTGCTTTGGAAACATCTTCTGCTCGAACATTGTCTGCACCAAGTGACGCAGTGAGTTGAGCAAGCTTGCCAGCATGCACCGCTTCGCCAGTCATGCGCTGCAGCGCACCGCCGGAGCAGTAACGCTCCCAGCAACCTTTTCCACCACAGAGACACTGCGCACCGTTGGCGTTTACAACCATGTGGCCTATTTCTCCAGCGAATCCATTCTTTCCACGTTGCAGTGCACCATTAACAAATAGCGCACCACCAATTCCCGTGCCGAGGGTCACCATTACAAAATCATCAACGCCTTTTACCGCTCCCCACTCATGCTCACAGAGAGCAGCGCAGTTGGCGTCGTTGTCTGAATAGATGTGCGGTGACCTGAGTTGTTTTTTAAGCGACTCCGCAAGATTTATTCCGTGAGCGCTTTGCCAGTTCGGTGCGTATGCGAGTGTGCCGTCTCGTCTAATGAGACCAGGGAGTCCAAGTCCGACTCGAATCTTCGAGGGATCAAGATTGTGCTTTGCGCACAGCGACGTAATTTGTTCAGCAATGGCATCACTCATTGCATCACTTGCATCAGGCGCATGCAGTGTTTGACGGCGGTCTTCGTCGAGGATTTTTCCATCTCTCGAAACAAGCAGTGCTAAAGACTTCGTGCCGCCAATGTCGACACCTATTGCAACGTCAGTCATGAACGACGCTCTGCACGCTCTCTAAGTTCTCGTAGGGCCTGGATCTGGATGCGCTGTGCGGCACGAGCCTTCACGAAGGACGGAATTG
>CAIKFN010000152.1 GCA_903826715.1 uncultured Actinomycetes bacterium | reverse complement strand
GCGTCCTGACGCATGGGAAGTTCAGGGCCGTGGAGAGCTCCAGCTCGCAATTCTTATTGAAACAATGCGTCGCGAAGGCTTCGAGCTCACTGTTGGTAAGCCGCAAGTTGTTAAGCGCGAAATTAATGGCAAAGTTCACGAGCCAGTTGAGCGCGTAACAATTGACGTTCCAGAAGAATTCGTTGGAAACGTCACCACTCTTCTTGCAACCCGTAAGGGAAGCATGCTCGACATGGTTAACCACGGAACTGGATGGGTCCGCATGGAGTGGAGAATTCCAGCTCGTGGACTCGTAGGTATCCGTACTGAATTCATGACTGAAACTCGTGGGGCTGGAATGATGCACTCAAACTCTGATGGCTACGAGCCATGGTTTGGTGACATCCGACTTCGCCAGAAGGGTGTTCTCGCAGCAGACCGTCGTGGCTTCACAACTGGAAACGCACTACTTGACCTTGAACAACGCGGAGTTCTATTTGTTGGCCCTGGTATTGAAGTGTATGAAGGAATGATTGTCGGAGAAAATGCTCGTTCAGAAGAAATGGACGTTAACCCGACGAAGGAAAAGAAGCTCACTAACATGCGTGCTTCTGGTTCTGACAACACTGAGCGCATCGCGCCACCAACAACACTTTCACTTGAACAGGCTCTCGAATTCATTGCTGAAGACGAATCTGTTGAAGTAACACCGAAATCCGTACGCCTACGTAAAGTCATCTTGGACCAAGCACAGCGCGCTCGCACTCGCAAAAAGGCGTAGTCGCTTTTCAACTAGAATCTTCCACGGAGGGATGGCAGAGCGGACGAATGCACCGGTCTTGAAAACCGACGTGGGGCAACTCACCGTGGGTTCAAATCCCACTCCCTCCGCCATAGAAACGACCACCGGCTTATGCTGGTGGTCGTTTTCTTTTAGTGGCGAACGCGTGCCTTAAGACTGCTTATCCAGTCCGAAGCAGACTTACGGGCTTCGCCAACTTCTTCACGACGAGACTGCGCATCGTCGCCCGTCACTGGATACGAGCCCAAGAACTTCACCGGTGCTAAATGTGCTTGAAGATCTGTGAGCAAATCACTCACAGCATCATCAGAAACGTGACCTTCGAATTCCATAACAAAGCAGTAGTCGCCTAGTGCTCGCTTGGTTGGACGACTTTCAAGTTTGGTGAGGTTAATGTCACGTGCAGCGAATCTACCGAGGATTGCGTAGAGTGAACCAGGACGGTCAGCATCTTGAAAGCAAACAATCGATGTGCGGTCATGACCTGTTGGAGAAGTTATCGCGTCACGTCCAACGAGCACGAAGCGAGTTGCGTTGCCGGGATGATCCTCAATGTTTGTGGCCAGTGAAGTAAGTCCAAATAGTTTCCCAGCCATTGCAGATCCAACAGCTGCGATTGGCTCGCTTGACGCTGCAACTTCACTTGCTGCTTGCGACGTTGACATTGTTTGCCCGGTGCTCATGCCTAATTTGTTTAGATAACCGCGACACTGAGCAAGAGCATGAACGTAACTAATCACCTTTTTGACATCACCGAGCTTGGTGCCTGGGCGAGCGAGTAAATGCAATTGAATAGGAATAACTATTTCGTGCTCAATGATGAGTTCGTGATCGAAAACAAGTCCATCAATCGTCGCTGAAACTGTTCCCTCAATGGCGTTTTCTAATGGGACAAGTCCCTTTTCAACGTTTCCGTCACTAACAGCACTTAAGAGGTCACCAATTGAGTCATACGCAATCGCCTGAACGTCATCGAGGGTTGACACAGCCTCGTGTGAGAACGATCCCTCAGGTCCTAAATAGCCAACACGTACCATTAGCCAATTCTAGGCGACAGGGTCCACGCACTTAATTGGTCAGCCTTAACTAAGTGCGTACGATGGCATTGAAGGCGAAAGGCATAACCATGGGTCATCAAATGTTTACATACAACGAAAAAACTTCAGAAGCGATTTTTGCTTACTGCCGTAAGCGTCTAGCTATGGATCCAGTGCCGCTGGACTATGGAAGTCTTGACCCATCTGCACTCCCCGATCTCGCTGGGCTCATTAACCCGGAAGGAAGTAACCCTGAGGAGATACTTAATCTCTTTACCGAACGCCTCGCCGAAGCTGTAGTTTCAGCAGACTCTCCTGGTTTTTTGGCATTCATCCCAAACGCTCCGACTAAGAACTCTCTGCTTTTCGACATGGTGGTTGCGTGTTCCGGGCTCAATGGAACTAGCTGGCTCGAATCAGCTGGCGCTGTGCTCGCAGAGAATCAGGCTCTGGAGTTTTTATCGCATCGTGCTGGACTTCCAAAAGGGTCAGGTGGAGCATTCGTATCTGGTGGGTCAATGGGAAATCTTTCAGGACTAACTGTTGGCCGTGATGTCGGAAGAACAAGACGACCAAATGTTGCGCCCCACGAACTCAGATTCGCAATTTCATCAGACGCGCACTCGAGTATTGGAAAAGCTCTTCACGTAATTGGCATCGAACCATTACTAGTTCCAACCAATAACCACAGATTCACTCGAGAGAATTTAGAAGCTGCGCTTGCAGGTGATCCACGACCAGACACAGTGATTGGCGTTGTTGCAACGTCAGGAACAACTAACGCTGGAATAATTGATGACCTCGAAGGGCTAGGTAACTACGCACGTGAGCACGAGCTCTGGTTTCACGTTGATGGAGCGTACGGTGGGGCTGCAATTATGTCTAAGACATACCAATCTGCACTGAGTGGAATTCGACACGCTGACAGTTTTGTCGTTGACCCACACAAGTGGTTGTTTGCACCTCTCGACTGTGCAGCACTTATATACCGTGACCCAACAACAGCGAGAAAGATTATTGCGCAACAGGCGAGCTACCTCGATGTACTTCACCCTGACGATGAACACTACGAATGGAATCCTTCAGATTTTGCATTTCATCTTTCGCGTCGCCCACGCGGGCTCCCCTTCTGGTATTCATTAGTCACCAATGGGGTCACTGCCTACGAAACAGCCGTGCAAGCAGCAATTGATCTTGCCCAGGCAACTGAAAAAATGATCAACGAAATGGAACACGTTGAGATGGTTCGACCCGCCAGTCTTTCAATTGTGCTCTACCGCCGAAAGGGCTGGGGAGAAAAAGAATATCTCTCGTGGAGTCAAAAACTACTGCGTGAACAAATCGCCTTCGTCACCCCCTCAAAATGGGAGGGGGAATCTGTTGCACGATTTGCGTTCTTGCATCCTGATACATCTGAGGACCTCGTTCGTGAGATACTCGAATCAATGCGAGACTAACGACCCTTTAAGAGTGGGTCGTTCGGATTACGTGTAACTTCGCCACGAAGCTTCTTCTGACGCCACGCAATACCTCCGAGCGTTTCAAGAACGACTCGATTTCCTAGATACGCAGTTATTTCTGCGTGGTCATATGGTGGCGACACTTCAACAACGTCCATCCCGCACACTGGAACTTCCATAGCAATTCGACGAACTGCATCAAGGAGTTGACGACTTGATAGGCCCCCTGGCTCCGGGGTCCCTGTACCTGGAGCGGACCCCGGGTCAACAACATCAACGTCAACAGACAAGAACACTGCATCGCAGTCGTTCATTGCGAGTGCAATTGCTTCAGTGAGAACTTCCTCAAGACCACGAGAAACGATTTCACTCATTTCGAATGAGCGCATTCCTTGATCAGCCATCCACGCAAGAGTTTCTTCTTCTGGCCAGTAGCCGCGAAGTCCTATTTGTAAGAACCGGTCTCCTCGACATGCGCCAGATTCAATCAGCCTACGCATCGGTGTGCCGTGGCCATGAAGTGACCCCATTTGGGTATCGCCAGTATCGGCGTGAGCGTCAAAGTGAATTACAGAAACTCTGCCCCAGCCAACGTGGTGTGCAACGCCCGTTACGTCCGGTAACGCAATCGTGTGATCGCCACCCAGAATGATTGGGATAACTCCCGCGAGCGCAACTTGCTTAACACGTTGCTCGAGACGCTCTAAGGAGAGTTCAGTGTCACCTGATGGCATCTCCACATCACCCAGGTCAACCACACCAAGATCACTAAGCGGGTCAACGCCGAGTGGCAGGCTCGGTCGCATCCCATCGTGGGGAAGATAATCCGTAATACGTATTGCCTGTGGACCAAAGCGAGTGCCTGAGCGGTGCGAAGTGCCACCGTCAAATGGAGCACCAATGATGGCGGCTTTGGAGCTATCCCATTCAGACGAGACGTCTGGGTCTGCGGCGGGAATGCCCAGAAATGTTGCGTCTGGTCCGTAAAGGTTTCCTATGCGCATATTGCTCCCTAAGTGACGTATGGCTTTATCTAAACATACCTAATTCTGAGCGAATGATTGCATAGAAGCCCTACGATATCTATATGTCTAAGAAAAACATCATTTCCACATCACGGGTAATAGCCGCACCGGCATCAAAGATTTTTGATCTTCTCGCTGATCCTCGTCAACACTCGAAACTTGATGGGTTGGGATCAGTTGTCTCAGTTCTAAAGGGACCAGATCGCTTGTTCCTTGGTGCAAAATTCAAGATGCAAATGAATCGCCAAGCAAAGTACGCAACTTCGAATGTTGTTTCAACATTCGAAGAAAATAAGGCCATTGCATGGCACCACTTTGCACATTTCATTTGGCGCTACGACTTAGAAGAAGTACCAGGCGGAACAAAGGTCACCGAGTCATTTGACTTCACTAAGCCGTGGGGATTTTTCATTCCTCTGATTGGCTGGGACACAGCAGATCTTCGAGGCATGGAGAAGACCTTGGAAATACTTGAAAAGGTTGTTACGGCGTAACAGTTACATTGGCACCAGTATTAAGTAGCTCCACCCAAGACTGGCCTGGAGTCATTGGTATAACGTCACCAGTCAAAGTTTTGTAAACAACTGGATCTGACATTGATGTACCTCTTGACCATGTTGCTTGGATCTCTTTCCCAGCAGTAAATATTTCAGCCGTGCCCGAACCTTGTAAGTTTGCGTACGAATTCATAGTTCCAATGCCATTCACGTAGTTGACAAACATCACAATCACATTTTTAGGAGATTCACGCTCACCGGTACCCGTAATGTCAGCGCTTCCAAATATCGATCTATCCCACGATTTTGTAGTTGTGTTCCATGTCCAGGTAACTGGGTAGATGCTTGGAAAGTTCACTACGAATGACGAAAGAATTGTTCCTTTAACTTTTTTACTAGCAGCGCGATATGTAAATATCGGTTGAGGCGGAGTAGGTGTCCCACCAAATGCAAATAGTGACGCTCCAATTGCGTAGAGATTATGTGGAGCCTGGCGCTTGGGGTCACGATACATTGCGCTACCAGCACTTGTTTGGTTGATCAGTTTTACTGGTGCTGTTTCAATACTGTTGATTGCGTACGGTGCACCACCTGAGAACGCAAAAATTCCACCGAGAGGGTAGACAATCTGCGTATCAGTAGGGCGCACCGAACGAACAGGACCAATCTGTGTGGGGGCAGAAGAGTTGAAAATAGCTGCCAGACGTGTAATGCCACCATTGACTATCTCTTCATAGACATCATCTGCACGTGTTATTCCCCACTGTGGCATTGCGTCAGGAGTGTTCTCAATCTTGACAGTGAGAGCAGCGCGCAGAGTCGTAGCCCCAGAAGAGTCTGGAAGACCCGTCAAAGGCGCGATTGGGTACGAAATCGTTGTCGTAGTTACTGGTGTCTGCTTGAATTTTGACGTAATTTTTGGCCAAAACAGAACTCCAGCGATCACTAGAGCCAGAATCACAACTGCCGATAGAAGTTTGCGCATCTTCTTAACTTAATAACAATTTGTAGATAATAGTGTGAGGCAGTTTTGTCTCAGGGCTTAAGTGTTCTGAGCCTTCAAGCAGTTGCCAGTTATGTGCACGGTAGAAGTCAAGAGCAGTGTCTCGCCCATTAGCCCAAACTTGCTCAACTCCCAGAGACTTAAGTTCTTCTTCTACAGCATCGAGAACAATCCCTCCAAGGCCTTTGCCTTGTACGTCAAAATCTGTTGCAACATAGCGAAGCTGGTAGGCATTCAATACTGGATTAATTGGCGACTCTGTTGGATATAGTGATGCACTTACAACAATACGTTCATCTAGCAGCCCTGCAAAATGAATTGAAGTTTCTTCAGTATCACGAACATACGCAACAGAAACCTCAGGGTTGTCTGCACGCAGGACACGTCGGCGAAGATCATAGAGAGCTTCAGGGGCGACCCTTCGTACTTCAAAAGTATTAGTCAAGTTTTTTCACCATTGTCACGAGTTTTATTGAAGTGTCCCTATCCATTGTTACTGACCCACCATTTGGCG
>CAIKFN010000151.1 GCA_903826715.1 uncultured Actinomycetes bacterium | reverse complement strand
TGCCGAGGAAACTCTTTGCACTTTCGAGCAAAACATCGTGAGTCATTTGAGCGCGAGATTGTTGTTGACGACGAGATTTCATACTCAATTATAACTTTTGACGACATGAAAAAAAAGTACATTAGTACTTAATTATTTAAATTAAATTTACGTTTGTAGTTGTGGCTTTTTCCTTTAAATTATTTGGTTGCATACGTGAAGTTGTAAAAGACGAAGAAGAGGACAAAGAGTGGCTGCGAATGCTTCGAATTCAAGCGCTCAGTGCCACCTCATTTGACGATGAAACATCGGGTCAGATGCGCCAAATAGGTCGTCAACTACAAGACGCACTCACCTCGCTCTTTCGTGCGGCACAACATCAAGGTGTTGTGAGCGAAGCAATCCAAGCCGAGAGTCTTTCTTTCATTGTTCTTTCAACTCGCATTGGCTTCAGTCTCGTTGATGCCCTCGATGGACAACCTGTTGATGACAACGAGATTTGGGGCATGTACCAAGCTGCATTTGAGTTGCTCGCTAAGAGCTAATTAGATTGTTTTATTTAAAATCCCCCTGAAGAAATACCAGGGGGATTTTAAATTTCATTTAGTTCAAATGAAATGCTTTGGAAACGATCTTCCATGTACCGTCAAACTTGACTAATTGGAAGTAGTCAGTGAAGTCCATGTCACCCCAGAAACCCTTGTCGGTCACTGTTGCGATTGCTGCGTTACCAGTCTGTTCGATAGAAACAATCTCTGACACAAGGTTTCCGGTGTTTCCTGGTTGTCCCACCATAAGTTCAATGAATCCAGGTTTGTCGACGGTGTAAACAGTGTCGTGCATGTACGCAAACCAGTGCGCGCTTTCGTGAAATGCTTCATCAAGTAGTGCAGCGTCGCCCTTGGCGGCTCCGTCAATGTACAGGGTTACTACTCGGGTTAATTCGGCTTGATCGGGATTGCTCATAATGGTGCTCCTCTATCTAGTGACACCAGGTGGTGTTTAGCGAAGGGTACACCCATAAAACAATTGCCGCACTTGGCAGTCCCAACAGGATTCGAACTCGTTGGCAATATCTCTGCCAACAGGCACGTTCGAATGGACATTTGACATAGCAATTGTCACTAGGGTGGGGTAAAATAAAGAGATGATCGAGCGCGTTGTAAACAAGCATCCACTGAAGTCGCCTCCAAGCGACATTCAGTACTGGCTCACAAAGACGCCCACTGAACGAGTTGCGGCAGTTGAAGTACTCCGTCGACAAATGATTGGAGAACCAAATGGAACTGGATCAAGACTTCAGCGAGTTTGTACAGTTATTTCTCGATAACGACGTTCGTTTTCTAATTGTCGGCGGCTACGCCATGGCCGCACACGGACTTCCCCGTTATACCGGTGACCTAGATACCTGGGTTTGGATTAATCATGAAAATGCAGAGCGAATCATAAAAGCGCTTACTGAATTTGGTTTCAGTTCTCTCGACATCACAGCCAAAGATTTTCAGTCGACAAACCTTGTTGTGCAGCTTGGTTTTCCACCACACCGAATTGACCTACTAACGGGAATTGATGGTGTCAAATTCGAAGAAGCTTGGAAACGTCGAATTGAAGTAGAAGTCAATGGTGTTGATGTTCCATTCATTGGTCGAGAAGACCTAATTACCAATAAGAAGGCTGCAAGTCGAGTTCAAGACCTTGCTGATGTGGCTCGATTAGAGGAGTAACAATTGAAATATCTCGCGTGTTTGCAAGATATTTCAATTCAATCGCAGTCCCAGCGGGATTCGAACCCGCGTAGCCAGCTTGAAAAGCTGGAGTCCTAGGCCACTAGACGATGGGACCTTGTTGCTACTGAGAGGTTGAATTCTCAGTCGATTCATTATAGGTGAACATTCATTCTCTTAAAAAAGCGAAGAATCTTTCCTGCAAAACATTGAATCAAATCAGTTGCACTTCTGTTACTCGCAGTCCCAGCGGGATTCGAACCCGCGTAGCCAGCTTGAGAAGCTGGAGTCCTAGGCCACTAGACGATGGGACCATGAGGTAGCTGAGAGGTGGATCTCTCAACTACTTCGCTCGGGGGCAAGGACTCGAACCCTGAATAAGTGGACCAGAACCACTTGTGTTGCCAATTACACCACCCCCGAAGGGTCTGACAATCTTACCTGAGTTTGCTGATTACCCGCCAGACGGCAAGTGGACGCTACTAGCGACTGAGGTCCATTCACTCAGCAAGTGGTAGCCGAGAATTCGAGCTACGCCAACGCTGAGCGTCTCTTTAAGATAAAACTTCCAGAGCGAGTCATGAACCGTTGGTGAATTAGATACAGGAGATGGCTGTGGCATAAGACCCTGCGATGAAGCAATCGCCATTGCGCGATATTCGTGGAATGGATCAGTCACCGTGAGTATGGACTGGATGTTGTGCGCTTTTAATGCAGATAGCGCTGTTGATACGTTTTGCCAGGTGTCGTTACCGAATCCCTGGAGAATGTGAGACGCAGGAACCCCGTGATGTTCCAGCCACGTTTTAGAAACCCCTGACTCGGTATAGACATCACCAGGAATGTTCCCACCCGTTACAACTATCCAAGGAGCACGTTGTTCATTCCAGAGAACGAGTGCTTGTGTTAATCGAGCAGTAAGTTCCGGAGAGGGTGTGCCATTGTTTTCAGTTGTTCCAAACACCATGATGGCTTGAGCATTTTCTGCTGAGTGATGGTGACCAGTCATCCAAATTTGAAAGAACGTAAAAATGAAATACAGAAAAATTGCGCTAACAATCATGCTGATAATGCGCAGGATGAGTTTGAACGGCCCGAAGATCAAGTCGCCAGCTCCAGCGCTTTTTTAAGACGAGCAATTGTGTTGTCTCTACCAAGTAGCTCTAATGATTCAAAAAGCGGCGGACCTACAAGTGAGCCCGTCACGGCGCAGCGAATGGGTGCCTGCGCTTTTCTAAGTACAAGTCCGAGTCCTTCACCAAGTGCTGCGACTTCTTCGTGCAGCGTGGCAGCTTCCCAGGTGACGTCTGCGAAGCGAGTAATTGCAGCCTTAATCATTTGTTGAGCAACAATGTCATTCTTAATGGCTTTGTTGAATGCTGCATCATCCATAACTGGCTGGTCGTGGAAAAAGAAGTCGACCATTGCAGGAATTTCGCCAAGCAACACAATGCGCTCTTGCACCAGTGGAGCCACCTTGGCGAACAACTCTGTGTTGAAGTCTTCTTTGGTCCAAGGCACTTCACGGTCAGTTGGCTGCCACGCGCTGTCCCAAGGGCGAACCCATGGAGCTGAGATTTCAATGAACTGCTCTGGGCTGAGCTTTCTGATGTATTCACCATTTATATGGCTCAGTTTCTTAACGTCAAAGAATGCTGGCGAGTGAGAGACATCTTCGAGTCGGAACTCTTTAATCATTCGCTCTAGGGGAATTATCTCTTCATCGCCATCAGGACTCCAACCAAGCAGCGCTAAGTAATTGACAAAGGCGTCTGGCAGGTAGCCCTGATCACGATATGACTCGGTTGCTACTGGGTCTTTGCGCTTAGAAAGTTTCTTTCGCTGTTCATTTACAAGTAAGGGCAAGTGCGCATAGACCGGAAGCGCAACGTTGTCGCCAGTTACTTCATTGAGTGCTGACCAGAGCATCATTTGCTTCGGAGCATTAGGAAGGTGCTCTTCACCGCGGATCACGTGAGTAATTTCATCGTTGCGGTCATCGGTCACGTTCGCCAGTGCATAGAGCACCACGCCAGAGGACTTTGCGACAATGAAGTCATCAATCACCGTGTTCTGGAATTCAACGTCACCACGAATGAGGTCGTGAACAATGGTTGATCCACTTTGTGGAGTTTTAAAACGAATACCTGTTTTTTCAGATTTGCTAAGTCCTCGGTTGCGACAGTGTCCGTCATACCCAGGGGTCTTATTGTCACCCTTTCGCGCTTGAACATCGTCTCCGGTGCAGTCGCAGTAGTAGAGATATCCCCCAGCTAGCAACCTCGCAACCGCATCAGCGTGCGCTGGCGCATTGTCGCTCTGGCGGTTTGGGCCCTGGTCGAGGTTAAGACCCAGCCACTGCATGGCAGAAACTATGCCGTCCACCCACTCTTCACGGTTGCGGTCGGCGTCGGTGTCTTCAATACGCAGAATGAAGTAGCCGTCAGGAGACTGGCGAGCAACGAACCAGTTAAAGAGCGCAGAGCGAGCTGAGCCCACGTGAAAGAAACCCGTTGGTGACGGGGCGAAGCGGACACGAGGTCCAGGCATTAACTACTCCTCTAGTGAGATTGCACCGTTAGGACAACCACTCACTGCGGCACGTAAAGAATCGAAAAGTTCTGGACCTGGGTTTTCATTGAGAATGTAGAGATAACCGTCATCGCGGACTTCAAAGACTTCTGGGGCAATGTTCATGCAAACAGCGTTAGAACTGCATTGGTCAAAATTCACGTTGATTTTCATAATTACCCTCCAGGTTCACTATCTATCGTAGTTGCGCAACACCTCAGTGCTGGACCTGTGTACAGTACTGACAGACAACAAAGGATGGCCATGAAAAAGCGCTCAATCGGATCTCTGCAGGTTTCAGAAGTAGGTATTGGATGTAATAACTTCGGGATGCGACTCGACTTTGATGGCACTAAGGCCGTGGTCGA